>JBAPZS010000001.1:0-1886 GCA_049285355.1 Candidatus Cybelea sp.
GGCCGGTTCCGTGACCGCAGACCTGACGATACGTCGGTTTATCGGTCTGCCCGCCGGTGTAGCCGGAGACGACCTCGATGACCCCCGGAAGCTGGCGAAAGGCGGCTTCCACACCCCAGAAGCAGCCGGCGGCAAAAGTAGCGGTTCTCGTGTCCATACACTACTAGAACGCCGCAGGGCCTCGGCCGGATGCATGCCTTCTAAGCGATAACGTCGTTACGGAGCACGTCTTCGATGCTCTCACGCCGCGCCAACAGCCGGTGCGAACCGTTCGAGATGCCGACGACCGCCGGTCGCGGAAAGCGGTTGTAGTTTCCCGCCATGCTATAAGTGTAGGCGCCGGTGGAGCACATCGCGAGCAACGTGCCGGCTTCAACGTCGCGTGCCAGCATGACCGTGCCGAGCTCGTCGTTCTCGCAGGAGCGCCCGCAGAGCGTGATCTTCTCGACGTCGCCGTGCAGTGGAGTCGCCGCGACGACGTGATGGTGCGCGCCGTAGAGTGCCGGCCGAGGGTTCTCCGCGACGCCTCCGTCAACTACGACGAAGGTGCGGCTCGATTGACGCTTAACCGCCAGAACGCGGTACAGCGTCGTGCCGGCGAGCGCCACGACTGCGCGCCCCGGTTCGATCCCCAATTGAGGAACCTCGAGCCCGCGCTCACTCGCCGCCCGCTCGATGAACTTCGCCGCGGTAGCCAGCGTCGCCGCAACGTCGAGACTTTCGCCCAACGGCTGCGAGGCCACGGCGAAGCCACCGCCGATCACGACGCGCGCCGTGTGCAGACCGAGTCGCGAGAAGCGCTCGGCGGCGGCGACAAGCACCGAAGCGGTTGCGGTGTAAACCGCGGTTTGCTCGATCTGCGACCCGACGTGCGCGTGCAGCCCAACGAAACGAAGCGCATGGTTGTTGCGAAGCAGCGTTGCGGCGGCGCCTTCATCGCGCGCATGTATTCCGAACTTCGTGTCATCGCCGCCCGTGCGTACGAACGCGTGACCCCCTGCCTCGATGCCGGCATTGAGGCGAAGCATCACGTTGACCGGCGCGCCATTGCGCGAAAGACCGGCCAGGCGTTCGAGCTCGTCGAGGCCGTCGACCGCAACCCGCCCGATTCGGCCGGCGCAGGCGGCGTGAAGCTCTTCATCGGACTTGCCGGCGCCGTGCAGCGTGATTCGATCCGCTGAAAAGCCGGCGCGCTCGGCCGTGAGAAGTTCGCCGAGCGAACAGACGTCAACGCCCACGGGGTGACGCGCGAGGTGACGCAAGAACTCGATCGTCGCGAATGCCTTGGCCGCATAGGAGACCTCGGCGCCGACATCGGTCGCGCTTCGTACCAGCCTCGCGACGGCGGCATCGACGACGTCGAGGTCGATCGCGAGCAGCGGCGTTCCGTAGACCGATGCCAGCGCGGCTGCCGGAATCGTTCCGAGAAGGAGGTTGCCGCTAGCGTCTTTGCGCTGGCCCGGCGCTAACTCGTCGTGCCAGTCGGGCGATGCCGTTAGAATTGCTCCATAAAGCGATCGACCACGTCTTGCCCGGCGCCCGCAGCGAGCAGCTGCGCTGCAAGCCGCTCCCGGTCTTGCGGCGGGGTTACGAACATAAACGCCGCCGCATCGCCCTCCGCGGCGCGAACCGTACACCACTGCGCCGAGGCCGGGACCAGTACGGTCTGGTAGCGCGAGAGCGAGGCGGTGCTCGCGTCCGTCGATACTTCGAGCGGTGCGCCCAGCGACATCAGGATAAGCGGACGTTCGTTGGTGGAAAGCGACGCCGGCTCGGTGCCGGCGACGATGCGCTCGACGATGAAGTGCTCGTCGGCGATCAGTGCGGTGCGCTCGAGCCCGTCGAAGCGATAGGGAACTTGGAAGAGCACCCCCGTCGTGGTGGCC
>JBAPZS010000002.1:0-3434 GCA_049285355.1 Candidatus Cybelea sp.
CGTGATAGAACTGTCCGGTGGGCTGATTGCGCTGGCTGCTCCAGTTATCGCCGCCGTCTACCGAAACGGTTCCGCCGCCGTCGTTGCCGACGAGCAGAAGCTTCGGGTCGTGCGGATTGACCCAGACGATGTGATTGTCGCCGTGGGGCGGCGAGAGGAGCGACCAGGTTTTGCCTCCGTTACTCGTTTTGTAGACACCGTCGACCTCCGGCGCGTAGACGACCTGTGGGTTAGTTGGATCGACGGTCAGCGCCATGTAGTAGAAGGCGCGCTGGCGCAACTTCCACTCGGCGTTGACGCGCTTCCAGCTGGCGCCGCCATCGTTGGACCGGAAGACGCCGCCTTCGTGCGCCTGCACGGTCGCATAGACGATGCGGGGATCGCTCGCCGCAACCGCAACGCCCATCTTGCCCAGCGGACCGGGTGCAAACCCGGGGTTGGTGGAGATCTTCGTCCAGTGCGCGCCGCCATCGGTCGTCTTGTACAGCCCGCTCCCCGGTCCGCCGCTGGTCATCTTCCAAGGAACGCGCTGCGCCTGCCACATCGAAGCGTAGATCACGTTCGGGTTGCGTGAATCCATAGCGAGATCGATGCCGCCCGTCTTGTCGTCCACGAAGAGCACTTTGGTCCAGGACTTGCCGCCGTCGGTCGTCTTGAAGACGCCGCGCTCGGAGTTGGGTCGAAAGACGTGTCCCATCGAGGCGGCGTAGGCGACGTTGGCGTCGCGCGAGTTAACGACGATCTTTGCGATCATATGGGTGTCGCGCAGGCCGGCGAACGACCACGTTTTGCCGGCGTCGGTCGTCTTGTAAACGCCGTCACCGCTGTCGAAGTCGCTGCGAATGTCGGCCTCGCCGGTTCCGGCGTAGATGACCCTGGAGTTGGAGGGCGCTACCGCGAGCGCACCGATCGAATCGGCGATGCCGGGAATCTTGCCGTCGCTAATGTTATCCCAGGTGAGGCCGTAGTTGGTGCTCTTCCAGATGCCGCCCTGGACGCCGCCCATATAGAACAAGTCCCGATTGTTCGGGACGCCGGCGACGGCGACCGAGCGGCCACCGATGTACGGTCCGATGCTGCGCCATTGCAGCTTTTCGATAAGCTGTTGCGAGGCCGGAGCCGGGGGCGCCGCGCCGGCGGCGATCGGCATGGCAAATGCCAGCATTGCGGTGACGAAAATCCAAATGCGCTCCATGAGGGCGATATCGTGCCAAAATGGCGCGAAACCCTGCTGCCGTTACTCCCCGCTTTTTAAGGCAGCCGGCATGCCGTCCTGGATGCACTTGTTATAAAGCGCCATCGCCTCGTCACTACCGGTATCGATGAACTTCTCGCAGGAGCGGCCCAGTGCGAGGATCGCGGGATGAGTCCCGATCTTCGCGTTCAGGCTCGCAGTGGCGGCCGTGGCGACGTAACAGAGCCGCAAGCTGTGAGTATCAAATGACGGCATCGGTCCCGGAGTCTGGTTGGGAGATGCGGCGAACCGCTTTAATGCGCTGAGCTGGGCGTCGGCTTGCCGCGCGGCGACCTGACCGTTACAGTCGTCCATTGCGATGACGTGCCGAAGGACGTCGTCGTCGCTGGCCTTTTGCGAGACCGAACAGCCGGCGGCGAGAAGCGCTAACAGGGCGAAGGCGACGATCGAGTGTCTGTTCATGGCGCTACGGATCCCCGGTGTAACCCGGTTTGTAGGGCGGCTCGATGCCGCCGGGGAGCATGAGCGGTGGACGCGGCGCTTGCGTGAAGTCGAAATCGTTGCGCAGATCGCCTAGTTGGGGCGCGCTCTCGGCGACGCTTTCGCGCGGGTCGGGGCGTCCGTCGGTCTTGGGATCGAGCCGCCGGCCGCCGAGAAAGTCGTCTTCGATAAACTTGACATAGGCGTCGTGGCTGAGCGTCTGGTGGTCGATATAGCCTTTGCGGGCGTAAGCGCTGATGATAAGGCCCGGGACGCGCAGGCCATAGCCGAAGTAGTCTACGTTCGGCGGCGCGACGTGGTCGTAAAAGCCTCCCCAATCGTCCCAGCTCAGGAAGATTGCGGTCGAGTCCCAGTACTGGCTGCGCATCACCGCGTTGACGATGCCGGTGACGTAGGCTTGTCCCGCGCTAAGACGCGCCGGGGGATGCTCGCTGTAGCGGTTGCCGGGCGCGAGCCACGCAACCGCCGGCAGCGTCCCGTTGCGAAGGTCGTTGAAGAAGAGCGAGGTATCTTTGACGTTCGAGAGCTGGCCATCTTGTTTGACGTCGTCGAACGACGGGAGCGGATTCCAGATGCCCGGCGTTCGCGCGCTCTGCGGGTGCCGATTGCAGCTGATCTGATCGTTTTCGCAGTCCGGCTCGAAACCGTCCATCACGTAGTACGCCCAAGAGACGCCATTTGCGTGAAGCAGATACGTCAAGTCCGTCCACGGATAGTCGGGCCGTCCGGCTTGCTGCGGCTCGGCCTTTGTGAAGAGGTCGCGCGGGAGGTCGGCATCCTCGAAATAGGTGCGCTCGGCCTTGCAGCTCGCCGGGTCGCCGATAGTTTTGCAACTCGCCGCCCATTCCGAAACCATGTAGAGATGGGCTGGGAGACTCCAAGAGCGCACCGGCTCGAACATGCGGTCTTGCAGGACGAAGTTGTGCGCGTATGCCCAGTAGTTCGGCAACTCTTGTGCGGTGTGGTAGCCTATCACCGTCGTCTCGTGACCCTTGACGACGCAGGTGGGGATGTCCGTCGGGCAGCCGCCCGTTCTCTGCACGCCGAGCATCGCCTCGATGAAGCCGTCCATCTTCCCGCCGTTGATATCGAGATCGGCGGCCTTGGCGCTGTGGGGTCCGCCGCTGTCCTCATCGCTGGTATCGTGGTAAGGGCGCACGCACGTCTTCGTCTCTCGATCCGGGACGCAGACTAGCGGCACGCCGTCGCGCATCGGAATCCCGTCGGCGCCTGGAAACGTTCCGAAATAACTATCGAAAGAACGGTTCTCCTGCATGATGACGACGACGTGCTTGATTTTGTGAATGCCGTCGGGTTGAATCGCCGCGCGAGCCGCGGGAGAGGCAACGAGCGTGAGGGCTAGCAGAGATGCGGTCATCCCGCGGTATGCCGTTTCCAACCTCACCTTTCCGTTGTTCCCTCGGGCTGGAACGAGGCCTCCAGCGATTGCTCGAATAAGATCGGCTTGGGAGGTACGCGTCGCATGTTTCATCTCGCTGCGCTGACCGATTATGGTCTGCTATTCCTGCGAATAATGGCGGGCGCTATCTTTATGGATAGCGGTTACAACGACCTAAAGAATCCCGACGCGCGCGGCAAGAGCATCGGCCTGCCTAAAGGCGTTACGATCTTTCTGGCCGTCGCCGAGCTGGCCGGCGGCGCGGGAGTTATCTTCGGCGCGCTGCAGCAACTTGCCGCGATCGGCCTTATCCTCGTCATGCTCGGAGCGGTCCAGAAG
>JBAPZS010000003.1:0-3673 GCA_049285355.1 Candidatus Cybelea sp.
GCGCCGCGGCGACGCCTTGCTTCATCTTGGATGCCTCCCCCCGGTTCTTCCCCGTGGTCGTTTCAGGTGCCGCTTACCTTGTCGGCGGCAAAACTTTGTGGTACAAAGTAAGCGATGGAACTGCAGCGGGCGCTCTCCGATCTCGCGGAGGTCCGCGAGCGACTGGCTCAACTTCAGCGCTTCGAAGGCTACTCCGGCCCCGCGGCCGCCGCCAGCGGTCTTGCCGCGGTGGTTGCAGCGCTCGTTCAGGAACGCATCGCGCCGATGCCGGCTGCGGCGGACTCCTACTATGCCTATCTCACGATCTGGCTCGGGTGCCTGGCCGTGGCGTTGGCACTCAACTATGGTGCGGTCGCAGGCTGGCTGCTGCATCACCGTGCGCCCGGCGCCCGCAGCCGCTTTCGTACTGCCGCGCTCTCCATTGCTCCCAGCATCGTCCTGGGCGGCGCGCTCACCTTTGCGCTCGTCGGCCATTCCGCCTACGTTCTATTGCCGGGAACCTGGTTCGCATTTTACGCGATCGGGCTGCTTGCCTCACGCGGCGCACTTCCGTCTTCGACGCTTGGAATCACGCTGGGATTCGCCCTGCTCGCGCTCGCATTCTTGGTAACTCCGCTTAGCTCCGTCGCGCTCGCGTGGTGGGTCATGCCGATCGGATTCGGCGCCGGCCAGCTCGCGCTGGGCTATCTCATCTGGCTGGATCATTTCTCGTGAGCGAATCACAGCGCGCCCCCTTTTCGTATCCCGGGCTCGAGCGAATCTTTCACGAGCGCGGCCGGCTCGCGATCTGCACGTGTTTGATCGCGCATCCCGACGGATTGAGCTTCACGGAGCTGCAGAGCGCCTGTGATTTAACCGACGGAAACTTAAACCGACACTTGCACGCGCTTGCCGAAGTCGGCATCGTGGCGACGGATAAGCAGCGCGGCGCCGGGCGGCCGCTCACGATCTATCGGGTTACCAAGCGCGGCCGTCAGCGTTTTCTGGCTTACGTTGACGAGCTCGAAGCAGTCGTGCAAGACGTGAACGAGCGCGCGCCGGGACGGGTAACTCGATCGAAACTGGCGACGACATGATTCCGCGCCACGTGGCCATCATCATGGACGGCAACCGCCGCTGGGCGCAAGCGCGAGGCTTGCCGATTGCCGCCGGCTACGAGCGTGGCGTCACGGCCCTGCGGCGAACCGTTGCGGCCGCCCGTGAGGCGGGCGTGGGAATCGTCACGGCATTCGCATTCTCGGAGGAGAACTGGAAGCGCCCCTCCGCGCAGATCGACTTGTTGATGGCGCTGTGCATTCAAGCCGCGAGCGGCGAACTCGCCGCGCTCGCTCGCGAGGGCGTGCGCCTCCAAATCTGCGGGCGCGGCGATCGGCTTCCCACGGCAGCGCGCTTTGCGCTGGCGCAGTTGGTCGAGCGAACTGCGGGGAACGACGCGATTACGCTCAATCTTGCGATTGACTACGGCGCTCGCCGGGAGATCGGCGACGCGGTGCGCGCCCTCGTGCGCGAAGTCAAGGCCGGCCTGCGCGACGTAGACTCGATCGACGAGTACGCGGTCGAAAGCCGGCTCTATACCGCCGGAACACCCGATCCCGATCTCATCATCCGTACCGGCGGCGAGCTGCGGCTCTCGAACTTTCTGCTCTTTCAGGCTGCGTATGCGGAGTTCTGGGCGACAGAGACCGCTTGGCCGGATTTCGGTGCCGGCGAGCTGCAAGCGGCGCTCGACGACTTCGCCGTACGCCAGCGGCGCTACGGTACTTAGGCTTTCTGGCTCGCTGCGATCTCGCCGCGCGCTTCGAGCCGCGCGAGCAAAAGATGATAGTAAAGCATCCCCTGCTGCGGCGCGAGCGCCGCAAGCACGGGCTCGAGGTCGTGCGCCGCGCCGCCCGCAAAGGCTAAACTCGCGGCGACGCCCGAGTCGTTGCGCGGAAAGACGTCGAGCCGGCCAAGCCCACGCAGAAGGACGACGGTGGCGGTCCATGGCCCGATTCCTTTGATCGAGCGCAGTGCAATAGCGGCATCTTCGCTCGAGCGCTCGTCCAGCATCGCTTCGGTAACGTTCCCGGAGGCGAGCGCGTCGCCAACGCGACGTAGCGTTGCGATCTTATTTGCACTCAGACCCGCGGCGCGGAGTTCCGGATCGCTCGCGCGAAGCGTCGTTTGCGCACTTGGAAAGACCGGCATCGTAACGCCGTCGCTAAAGACGATCGGCGTACCGAACGCAAGGATCAGCCGCCGCAAGATTGCACTTGCCGCGTGGATACTCACTTGTTGAAAAAGGACGGCGTTGACGCATGCCTCCCAAAGCGTGGGATAACGCGGCGGCTTGACGCCACGCATGCGGCGCGCCAGCGGCCCCAGCCATGGAATGCGGCGTGCGGCAAGCTCGAAGCGTCGCAGGGTGCGGTCGGTACCGAGGATGCGACGCACGGCGTCGAGCGCGCGTGGATGTGCGCGGCGGTCTCCTTCGAGTGCCACGGAGAGCGTGCCGGCCTGCGCTTTCGAAACGCGAACGAGCACCGGATCGTCGAACTCGCCGAGCGCGCGAAGATACGTACCGTCGGCGGTGAAGACGTCCACGATATTCGTCGACAACCGCCGAAGGACGGTTGCGGTGAGGTCGAGCCGGAACGGCTCGGGAATCCTGAGGTCGTAACGCTCAATCGGATACATGGCAAGGCATGGCTTGGAACGCGTCGTAGGGTAGAATAACGGAAATGAACGAGAAGCGATACTGGTTCAAACGCCGCCGCTTGGGGATCGGGTGGACTCCCGGCACCTGGGAGGGCTGGGTCGCGAGCGCGGGTTTCGTTCTCGTCCAGGCCACTTTGCCCGCGCTCTTAGAGCGGCTCGTCGCGTGCGATGCCGGCACTATTCGGAAAGTACGTTTGGCCGGAGGCGCGACCTTTGCGGCATTGATGCTGGTGACCGGCGAACCGCTCTGGTGACGCGCTAGAACCGCATCGTTACGATTCGTAGTTGCGGGGTGACGACCGCGACGGGCCGCGCGCGGGCGCTATCGAGGTAGATGTAGTCGCGATTCTCCGGTCCCAGACCGTCGAACTCCCACTCTTTGACGCGCGCATCGGGGTAGTTCGACTTCGCGATCGCTTCACGTACCGTCTGCGTGAGTCGTGTGAATGCGATGGCGTTTGGATCGAAGGCGCGTTGATCGACCGCTGAGGCGGTGATGGCACCGCCGCCCAACGACATCAACTTGATCGGCGTGGGACCGGAGAGCGTTCCGTCGGGTGCGACGACGTAGTGGTCGACGTTGATGTGGTGCTTCGGCTCTTGAACGTCCACCATCAAGCCGTTCATTTCATCGGCGCTAATAGACGTGATGCGCAGCGGCTTTCCCGACTGGTCTGCGATCGCGTCGAGCGCGCGCAGTACGGCCTGGCCGTTTGTCAGGAACGGATCGATCAGGCCGCCGCCGGGATTGGGTGCCGCCAGAGTTGGATCGCCCGAGCCGTAGGACGGGGCGGATGAATGGCCCGAGCACGCCGCGAGCGCCGGCGCCAGCAGTGCGAACGTCAATACCTTCATCATGAGGCCAGCGAATTTCAGCAATTTTATTAAGGATCCCCCGCTAGCTAGCAAGCGAACGATGGTTTAAGATTTTTTAAGGCTTGGATGGTCCCTAGAACGACGAAAGTTACGCCGACGG
>JBAPZS010000004.1:0-1882 GCA_049285355.1 Candidatus Cybelea sp.
GCCGCAAGCAGATCGATCCATGGGCCTCTGCCGGCGTCACCGAGACGCATAACAACTTCTACGACAGTGTAGATGAGGCCGCGATGACCCGCGTGCTTGCTTGAGGGCTAGGTTACGCTACTTTCTCAACGGCCCGTTTAAGGGATAGATCGGCCTATTGATAATGCGCTCGAGCGTTTCGGGGGGCGCGTTGAGTGCGAGCTCGCAGAATCGCGCAAAGGCTTCGCGCGTCGCCTCGCCTTCCGCGTAGCGCTCGTTGCGCTCCATCTCGATGCGACCGGTCACCGGCAGAAGCCGAACGTACCGTCCGTCGTCGTCCTCGCCGGCTTCAACGAGGTCCGAGTCGGCGAAGATCCTCAGCGCCGCGGTTACCGTTCGGTCCGCTAGGCGATCGATCGGGAGCAGCGCCGCAATCGCTCCACTGTCGCCGCGCACGATTGCTCCTGAGCTTGTCGAAGGGCGGGCGAGCGTTCGCAAACCGCGATAGATCTCGCGAAGCAGCGGAAGCGGCGGCGCATCGATGTCGATCAGATACTCGTTGAGCGCGCGGTCGTGCTGGCCATATAAGAGATGAATCTCGGCCGGATTGCCGTCGCGTCCGGCGCGACCCGCCTGCTGATTGAACTCGCCCGAATCGAAGTTGAGATGGTAATGCACGACGTTGCGAACGTCCGGCAGATCGATCCCTTCGCCGAATGCCGAGGTTGCCACCATCACGCGTAACGTGCCCTCGCGAAAGAGACGCTCGGCCTCGAGCCGGTCCGCGTTGGGCATCTTGCCGTGATAGAACATCACCGTGTTGCCCAGCTCGCGGCGCAGGCGCTGTGCGACTTTGGTGACCTCCGGTCGCGAGTAACAGTAAACGATAGTCTTCTCGCTCGCGTCGTCGTGCGCCGTGATGAGGTCGAGCAGGTAGCGGATCTTGTCCTTGGTGCCGCGGGCGTCTACGACGTGCAGGTTGTCGCGCACCGTCGGATCGACGACCCACGCATCGATCCGCAGATCTTCGACGATTCGGCGAAAGGTTTCGTCGCCCGCCGTTGCGGTCAGCGCGAGCACCTGCGGGCGTCCCAGCGACGCAATCGTCTCGGCGAGCCGCGCGTAGGCTGGGCGATGACGCGACTCTTGGAGATGGTGCGCTTCGTCCACCACCACGAACGACGGCGTGCTGCACCCGCCGAGCGCATCGCGGTGAAACTCCAGAAACTCCGGCGTCGCTAAGACGACGTCCCAGCTTCCCTCGCGCAGCGCGGCAAAGAGATCTTCGCGCTCTTGGTTATCGATCGAACCGTTGGCACGGAAAAAGCGCAGGCCGAGCGGCTCGAGCGTGCGTCGAAGCGCCTCGTATTGATCGTTCGCCAGCGCGCGCAGCGGGTAGACGACCAGCGTCTTTCCGCCGCCCGCGAAGGCACGCAGCGCCGCGGCGTATTGAAAGCAGAACGACTTTCCGCGCCCCGTGCCGAGCACGGCAAGGGTGTTCTTGCCGGCCTCGACGCGCTGGAGAACGGCGTGCTGGGCTTCGTGCGGCTGCGAGGCGCCAATGAGCGCGCGACGCACCCGCTCGCCCATCTCGGCGGCGTCGGTCTCGCTCCCCGCGAGCACTTCAACGCCCGCGCGGCCTGGACGGTAGCCTGCCCCCAGCGGAGTCGAAGGGAACGTCTCCCGCTCGACCAAGATATTGACGCCGCGATGGCGTGTATCACCTCCAGTGAGGGAAGCGACGCGCGCGGCGTATCGCACGCCCGCATCCATCAACGACGCGATATGCGCCGCGAGGCGCTTGTTGAAAAAGCCGAGTTGCAGGTTGCCGTAGTGCACGGCGATGGCGTTGCGGTCGTGCGGGTTATCCGCTTGCCGGCGCAGCTCGAGCGCCGCGCCGTCG
>JBAPZS010000005.1:0-7639 GCA_049285355.1 Candidatus Cybelea sp.
GGCATAGTCCGGGCGCCCAGGCCCATGAATACGGGAGTTCGTGGGGTCGAAGTCCTTCGGACGGTCGGGAGACTGCAGCTCGTTCCGGCAGCTCATCGGGTCGCCGAGACGCTGACACCATGCCGACCATTCGGAGACCATGAACAGATGCTGCGGCAAGCTCCACGATGCATTAGGCTCGAAGAGCCGATCCTGCAGCACGTAGTCGCGCGCGTACCGCCAGTAGTTGAACAACTCCGCCCCATCGTGGTAGCCCATCACGTCCGATGTGCCTGAGCAGTTGGGCGCGTCGGGATCGCGGCACTGCCTTCTCGCGCGCTCCGCCGACTCGATAAAGCCATCCATCTTTCCGTCGTTGATGTCGTTAATCGCCGAGTGGTCGTTATGCGGGCCGCCGCGATTGAGATCGGCGGTATCGTGATAGGGGCGCACGCAGGTCTGTTGGCGCGGGTCGTACGCGCAGACCGTCGGCACGCCGCCGGACATCGGGATACCGTCGGCCCCGGGAAACGCTCCGAAATAAGAATCGAACGAACGATTCTCTTGCATGATGATGACGATGTGGCGGATCTTGTGAATCGGGTCGCCGCCCTGCGAGCGAACCGGAGCGCCCGCCAACACGAACAGGATCGCGATAAGAAGACGGCTATATCGCAACGGGCGCACTTGCCGTCAATCCTCCGCGTAGTGCCATCGTAGCCGCGCCAACCTGTCCGGCATCATTGCCGAGCGACGCAACGATGATCTGCGTCGTGCCTTTTGGAACCATCGTCGTCAACGCATCAACCTTCGGTCGTAGCGGGATCAGCATGAAATCGGCGGCCGACGAGACGCCGCCTCCAAGCGCGATCTTCTCCGGATTGACGAACGCGATGATGTTCGCCAGTCCGATCGCCAGATCGTCGATGAAGCGCCCCCAGGCGGCGAGCGCGTGTAGATCGCCGGCCTGGGCCGCTTTTCGAATCTTTTTCGAACTCAACTTGTCGCGCGCCACGTCGAGGAGGGAGCTGCGTGGAAAAGAGGGCGCCACCGCAAACGCGTGCCGAATCAACCCCGTGCCCGAGGCTTGAGCCTCGAAGCAGCCGATCTTTCCGCACGTGCAGACGAAACCGTCGGTCGGGCGAATCTGATGGTGGCCGACCTCGCCTGCGCCCCACCGGTTTCCGAGCAGCAGCTCGCCGCGGCCGACGATCCCGCCGCCGATGCCCGTCCCGAGCGTTAGGAGAACGAAATCCTTGGTGCCGGCGCCGCTGCCGAACGTGTACTCACCCAGCGTTGCACAGCGTGCGTCGTTGGCAACGAAGACGGGCAGCGCGAACTTTCGGCGGAGCGTCTCGCCGAGCGGCACGTCGTACCAGCCCAGGTTCGGGCTATAGAGCACGGCGCCCGAGACGGCGTCGATGTTGCCGGGCGAGCCGATGCCGATTGCAGTGGCGTTTCCCGCGTCGCGCAGCGCCAGTCCGACAACCGCTTCGAGTGCGGCGACGACGGCCTCGAAATGCAGATCTTCGAGGTCTTCTTCATGCTGGATTTGGATCGCACCGTCGTCGGTAACGACTGCAGCCGACACGTGCGAACCGCCGAGGTCTACGCCGATGGACGTTTGCATGTCACCCTCTTTTTGATATCGGCGAAGGCGGTACCCGCAGGACGCGGAAACGAAGAGGCCTTATGGAAACGATCGACCTCATCACGCTACGCAACTACACGCGCCGGACGGGGCAGTCGACGCACCCCGAACTGCTCGACGCTCGCCCGCTCGAGCACGTCAACAAGATCGAGATTGACGAGGAGCATATCACGATCGAGTTCGACGAAAAGACCGAGCGCTATTACAACGTCAACGAGATCACTCACCGCGAATGGGTCTACAAGTACAACGACGACCCCGAGTTCGTTGCGGCGTTGGGCCGGGTAATCGACCTCGCACGCAAGCATCTCAAGGATCTGCCGGAGAACGTGGCCTGCCCGCCGGGCTGCGCCGAATGCTGCAGCGGGTACGAGCCCTTCGTCAGCAAGGGCGACGTCCAGCGGATCGCCGATCATCTCGGCCTGACTTACGAAGAGACGATGCGGCGATACGTCGTCAGCCGGCCCTCCGCCGATGGGTTTCACGCCGGTTGGCTCCGCAAGATCTCCGACGACGTTGCCGACCAGTGCATCTTTCTCATGGGCTCCCGGAGCGGCCGCCACTACTGCGGCATTTACGAGGCGCGGCCGCACGATTGCCGCGAGTTCACCCCGTTTGGCTGCGACGACGTCGACGCGTCGCTGCCGCGCAAGACGTCGTGGAAGATCGGACCGGCCTTCCAACCCAAACGACGCAGCCGCAGCCGCAACGGTAAGCGTCTTTGATCGCCGCCGCCGTCCTCGGTGCGGCGCTCGCCGTTAACGCAAGCAGCCTTCAAGCGTTACGCTGGCGCTTCATCGGCCCGCTGCGCGGGGGACGAACCGTCGCTATCGACGGCGTGGCCGACCAACCGAACCTCTTCTACATCGCCGCCGTTAACGGCGGCATCTGGAAAAGCGAAGATGCGGGCAACACGTGGGTGCCGATCTTCGACGGCGAATCCACCGGCTCGATCGGCGCGCTTGCGGTCGCACCCAGCGATCCGCGCGTGATCTACGCCGGAAGCGGCGAAGGGTTGCAACGCCCGGACCTCGGCGTGGGTAACGGCATCTACAAGTCGAGTGACGGCGGAACGACGTGGACGCATCTCGGCTTGCGCGACGGCCAGCAGATCGCCTCGATGGCCGTCGATCCCAAGAATGCAAATCGGCTTTTCGTTGCCGTGCTCGGCCATCCGTACGGTCCGAACGCGCAGCGCGGTATCTATCGTTCGCTCGATGGCGGCGCGAGCTTCGCGCAGGTGCTTTACAAGAACGAGAACGTCGGCGGGTTCGACGTGGTGCTCGATCCTAACGATGCCAACGTCGTCTACGCGACGCTCTGGGCTGCGCGACAGGCGCCTTGGGAGATCGGCGCCTCGTTCGAAATGCCGGGAAGCGGCATCTTCAAATCGAGCGACGGCGGAACGACGTGGACGCAAGTGACTTCAGGATTGCCCGAACGCATCGGGCGCGCCGAGATCGCGGTCGCACCGAGCGACTCGCGCGTCGTCTATGCCTATGCCGACGCTGAGGCGAAGGGCTCCGACGCGGGAGCGCTCTATCGCAGCAACGATGCCGGCGCGCACTTTGCGAAGATCAACGACGCCGCCGAGATCGCACAGCGCGGCGACGATCTGGTTTCACTCGCGGTGGATCCGACCAATCCGGAGGTCATCTACCTCACCAATACGTCAACGTATCGTTCGACCGACGGCGGGAAGCGGTTCGTCGCCATCAAGGGCGCACCCGGCGGCGACGACTATCACACCGTCTGGGTCAATCCACGCAATCCAAAAATTATCGCGCTGGCAAGCGATCAAGGCGCCACGATCTCGGTTGACGGCGGCACGACGTGGAGCTCCTGGTACAATCAACCGACGGCGCAGATGTATCACGTCAACGCCGACAATCGCTTTCCGTACTGGCTCTGCGGCGGTCAGCAAGAGAGCGGCTCGGCCTGCGTGAGCAGCCGCGGCAACTGGGGCGCAGTAACCGAACGCGATTGGCATACCGTCGGCGCAGAGGAGTACGGCTACGTCGTTCCCGATCCGCTGCATCCGGGGACCACGTTTGGCGGCAAGATCGAGAAGCACGAGGAGCGCACCGACCAGTCACAAGAGGTCTCGCCGGTCATTCGACCCTCGAAGTATCGCACGGTGCGCACGTTGCCCATCGCGTTCGATCACTTCGACCAGCATCGCCTGTACTTCGGCTCGAACGTCGTCTTCGTAACCGAGAACGGCGGTCAGAGCTGGCGCACCATCAGCCCCGATCTCACGCGCGCCCATCCGGGCGTTCCGCCGGTGCTCGGCGATTTTGAAGCCGACGATCCGCAGGACGGTAAGCACCGCGGCGTAATCTACGCGCTCGCGCCTTCGTACGCGCGCGCAGGGACGATTTGGGCCGGCACCGACGACGGCCAGGTTTGGATCACCCGAACTGCGACGGGCTCAGCACAGGCTAACTGGAAAAATATAACGCCGCCGGAGCTCACGCCCTGGAGCAAGATCTCGCAGATCGAGGCGTCGCGTGTCGACGACAACACCGCCTTCATCGCGGTCAATCGTTTTCGTTTGAACGATCTGCGTGCGTACGTCTACGTGACGCACGACGGTGGAGCGCACTGGGAACTGCGTACCGCGGGTCTGCCCGAAGCGCCGGTCAACGCGGTTCGCCAAGATCCCGAAGTCCCCAATCTGCTCTACGCGGCAACCGAGGACGGAGTCTACGTCTCGCTCGATGAGGGCGCAGCCTGGCAGTCGCTGCAGAATAACCTGCCGCACACCTCGGTGCGCGACTTGATCGTCCACGCCAATAACCTCAACATTGCGACGCACGGCCGCGGGTTCTGGATTCTTGACGACGTCGAGCCGCTGCGCGAACTGGCGCGCGGCACGCCGCGTCTCGACGCACCGTATCTCTTTGCGCCCGCACGCGCCTACCGGGTTCGGCGAAGCACGAATACCGACACGCCGTTGCCGCCGGAGATACCCTCCGGTCAGAATCCGCCAGATGGGGCGATCGTGGACTACTGGCTGCCTAAAGGCGCGCAGCGGGTCACGCTATCGTTCTACGCCGACGGAGGCCGGCTCGTCCGCCGTTACGCGAGCGACGACACGGCGCCCGCGCCGATCTCAAACCTCGATAAGCCCAGGTACTGGGAGCGCCCGTTCGTGCGGCCTTCGACCGCCGGTGGACTCGATCGTTTCGTCTGGGATCTGCGCGAGCCCAACCCGCGCGCGGTCACGCAGGACCTGCCGATCTCGGCAGTACCACACGACACGCCGCGAGTTCCGCAAGGCCCGCTCGTCCCGCCAGGCCGCTACCTCGTGCGTCTCGAGGCGGATGGCCACCTCATGGAGAGCAACGTCGAGGTCGCGATGGATCCCCGCGTCTCCATCTCGGCCCAAGCGGTCGCCGATCAATATGCCCTCGCGAGTCGTATCGTCGCGGTGATGAACGCGAGCTCTGCCAAGGCGGCGGCCGCAGCGAACGGGGGTCGCACCGCCGACGCCGACGCGTTCGACGCGCTAAACGACTCAGCGAGCGCCCTGTTGGGCATCGTTGACGGTGCCGATGCGCCGCCGACGGCACAAGCGATCGCGGCGACCGGCGCCCTGGAGCAACGTCTTAATGCGCTCGAGCGGATGCGATAGTTGCGAGGGGCAACTGGGCGAACGCAGAACCGCTCGCTCATGAAAAAGCTTGGATTATTTCTTGCCTGCCTCACACTCGTCGCCGGCTATGCAATCCCGGTCGGGGCCGCTACCTCGCAGCTGATCGTGACCCTCGCTGCCCAGAACGGTTCGGGAGAGACTGGAACGGCCGTGCTCACGCAAGTGGGCGGCGACGTGAAGGTCGTGGTCTCGATTCCCAACGGTCCGGCCGGACCGCAACCGATGCACATTCACACCGGCACGTGTGCCTCGCTGGGCGGCGTTGCCTACCCGCTACAGAGCCTCACGAACGGCAGCTCTTCGACGACCGTCAAAGGTGTGACCATCGATCAACTGGTGGCCGCGAAGGACGCGATTAACGTGCACAAGAGCGCCGCCGATCTCGGCGTCTACGTTTCGTGCGGCAACATCATGCCGACGATGTCGTCGATGTAATCAGCGCTCCATAGCATGCGGCATCAATGTTGCCGCCGCTAATGACGGCGCCGACGCGTTTTTCGGCCAGCTCGGGTAACCGATTGTAGAGGAGGGCGGCGAGTGCCGCCGCTCCGCTGGGCTCGATCACGAGCTTCATGCGTTCGAAGGCAAAGCGCATCGCAGCGCAGAGCTCGGCGTCACTGACGGTGACGATCGAGCGCACGTGTTCGCGCGCAATTCCAAAGGTCAGATCGCTCGGCGATGTGGTCATCAGGCCATCGGCTATCGTCTTGGGAACCGGAATCGAGACGCGACGCCCCTCGCGCAGCGATTGGGCGAAGTCATCTCCGGCTTCCGGCTCGACGCCGTAGATTGCGATCGCCCGGTCACGGCCGTGTGCCGCGATCGAGGTTCCACAGATCAATCCGCCGCCGCCGACCGGCACGACGATCGCGTCGAGCGGACCGGCGTCCTCCAAGAGCTCGAGCGCCGCGGTTCCCGCGCCGGCAATAATCCGCTCGTCGTCGAAGGGCGGCACGAGCGTTGCGCCGCGCTCGGCGGCAAGCGCCTCCGCAATCTCTTCGCGGTGCGAACTCCCGCGGTCGTACAAAATGATCTCGGCCCCGTAGTCACGCGTTGCCGCAAGCTTCACCGTCGGCGCATCCTCGGGCATCACGATCGTCGCGGGCGCGCCCAAGAGCCGGGCCGCCAACGCGACGCCCTGCGCGTGATTGCCGCTCGAGTAGGCCACGATGCCGCACGCACGCCGCTCGGGAGAGAGCGTCGCTAAAAAATTGTACGCGCCACGGAACTTGAAGGCGCCCATGCGCTGCAGGTTCTCGCACTTGACGAAGACCTGCGCGCCGCAGTAATCGTCCAACGTCTTCGAGCGGAGCACCGGGGTGCGGTGCGCGACCCCCGCAAGCCGCCCTGCCGCCGCATCAACGTCGGCCGGCGTCACGGCGTGCGTCAGCCTCACTGCGCCGCCATGTGGAAGTCCCAATCGACGACTTTATTGTTTTCGTCGAACCGCATGCGCTCGACGTAGGCGCGCTTTGCGAACTTCACATCGAAACAGTGCCATCCGGGCGCGCAGCCGGTTTTCGTCTCTTTGAGCGAGAGCAGCTTGCCTTGGGCGTTGAGCTCGTCGGACCACTGGGCTACCTTGACGCGCGTTACGGTAATGCCTTGGGCGATGTCGTTTTCAACCGGCTTAAGGTCGTTGTTCATGACCGCCTGGGTGATGCGATCGGCCTCGCGTTCGTTTGAGTTCTCAACCGAACAGGCGGCGAGCGCCGCCAGCCCCGCCATTACGAGTAATTTTCGAAGAACCATCATGACACCAGAGCCTCCGCATCACTCTCTGAGGAAAACTTCGTAAAGGTCAGCGCCGGATTCCATTCACGCGCGAGCCGCACGCTCCATTCGCTTTCGAAGAGCGCGGCGGCGCGTCCGTTCCAGTCCTCGACGAGTTTGGCATTCGACGGCAAGTGCGCGCTCGCCAAGTGCTCGCGATCGCCATCGACGTAGAGCGCCAAGGTATACGGCAACGTCGCCACGTGAGTCTTCACGTTATACTCCGACTCCAACCGGTACTTCGCGACCTCAACCTGCAACTCGCCGACCGCTCCGAGGATCGGTTCGGTTCGCGGCGTCGCCCATGGATAGAAAACCTGCACTGCGCCCTCTTCCCGCAACTGCGATATGCCTTTGCCAAATGCTTTGTAACCCGAGACTTCGCTACTGCGCATCGAGGCGAAATGTTCCGGGGCAAAGGCGGGAATCGGCGGAAACTCGACCGGCACGCCCTCGTAGAGTGTGTCGCCGATTGCGAAGGCGCCGGGATTGACGAGCCCGACAACGTCGCCCGCGTAGGCGACCTCCAACGACTCGCGGTCGTCGGCGAAAAGCCGCATCGCTCGTGAGAGGCGCAC
>JBAPZS010000006.1:0-6991 GCA_049285355.1 Candidatus Cybelea sp.
CTTCTGGACGCGCGCGATGCGGCTCGAGAGGCCGATGCTCGCTTCGTTCACGTAGTAGACGCCGTTGACGCGCGCGACGTCAATACACCGAGTCTTACCGGAGGCGATGACCTCGCACGCACCGGCGATGTCTAACGGAATCGCCAGCGTTCGGGCGAGATCGTTGAAGGTGCCCAGCGGTACGAGCCCCAGAGGCACGTCGAGCTCGAGGGCGCGCGCAATGTAGCGCACGAACGTACCGTCGCCGCCGGCGACGACGATCGCTTCGACGGGAGCCGGGGTGTCCGCAGCAACGCACTCGACGCCGTTGCGGGCGAGCTGCGCACGGACGCTCTCCTCTGCCCCGCGTCCGCGTCGCGAGCGCGGGTTGACGATTAACCGAACACGCACCGGCTACCGGCGACTTGAACGGAGCAAGCGAAGCCATCGCACCAGCGCCCACAGCGCGATGCCCGCCAAAACGAGCGTGCCTCCGACCATCACGACGTAACCGAGATAGATTCCGGTCTGCGTGAGCGGATCGACGTAGCCCACTGCTCTTTCCGTTTCACTCAAGTTTTCGTAGACGCCGTGGAAGACGTACCAGACGATTGCCGCGGCCGGCGCGCTGAGCGCAAAGGTCGTTAGATAGCGATTACGTTCGTCGCGTGGATTCACCGACAGAGCTTCGCCGCGTCTCGCCGAAGAGGCTTTCCCGAGATGGATCTCCAGAGGGCCCGGCTGCGACCGCACAACCCGATGCCCGAATCGCCCTACGAAGTGCTCGCACTCTTCACCGTCGCGATGATCGGTTCGTCGCTCTCGGTGATGTCGACCGGCGCGCTGATGCCGTTCCTTCGCGCGTCGCTCCATCTCGATCAGCCGCAACTCGGCGCCCTCCTCTCGGTCCAGCTGATCGGCTCGGTCGCAATGACCTCGCTTGCGGGCGCGTTGACCGACCGCTTCGGAGACCGCGCCGTCGTACGCTGGAGCGGCGTGCTGATGGGCCTCGCGCTCATCGCCGCATCCCTCGTAAAGGATTTCACTTGGCTGGCGACCTGGCTATGCATCTACGGGATCGGCTATGCGGCGGTGACGCCCGCCGGCAGCCACGCCATCATCTTTTTCTTCAAGAAGTCGGATCGAGGACTCGCGATGGGAATTCGCCAATGCGGCGTTCCGATCGCAGGCGTCTTGGGCTCGCTGCTGCTTCCCGCGATCGCCCTGCACTACGAGTATCGCGCGGCGTTTGCCGTGGCCGGGGTTTTTACGCTCGTCGCGTGTTTGGCGGCAGCGCAGCTCTACCGCGAGCCACGGGAGCTGCAGGGACAGCGCATCTCGCTGCGCGCCATGGCAGCCGAGATGATTTCGATCGCACGAGAGTCGCGGTTGATTCTGCTTACGCTGACGTCGATGATCTTGATGTGCGGTCAGTTCGCGCTGATGGGCTTTTTGACGCTCACGCTCGTCCATCGCGCGGGCTATCCTCTAAGCTTAGCGCTGGGGCTTTTTACGCTTTCGCAAGTCGGGGCGATCGGCGGCCGGCTCTCGTGGGGCGCGCTGAGCGACTATCTCTTCCGCGGAAGCCGCGCGTTGCCGCTCGCCGTGGTTTGCGTCCTCGTCGCACTCCTGGCCTGGGCCTTCGCGTCCATCGGTGCCGGAACGCCGCCGTGGCTCGGGGCGCTCTTGGCATTCGGTCTCGGCTTCACTGCGGAGGGCTGGCTCGGCCTGAGCGTGATCGGCTTCGCGGAGATCGGTGGCGAGGAGCACTCGGGCAGCGCGCTCGGCGTCGGCCTGACCGGCACCCTGCTCGCCGCCGTCGCAACCCCGCTGCTCTTTGGCGCCCTCGTTGAGGTCCACGGCTATGGAGCCGCTTGGGGTTGGTTGGCGCTTCTTCAAGCGTTCGGCGTCGTGCCCGCCCTACTAGCGAGCCGAGCTTGCCCAGAAAGGGACTCGAACCCCCACGGTGTTGCCACCACTGGTACCTGAAACCAGCGCGTCTACCAATTCCGCCATCTGGGCGCGGGTCCAGCACGATTCGCGGCGATTGTCGGACCACCCCGCCACGTCGAAACTCTCCAAGTGACGGGCGGTTTGGGTTTGGAGTGACCGGTACGACACTTCCAATCATCGCGGGCGGGGACGAGTCTTCGCTCGATCCCTACTCCCAAGCAGTAACCACGGCGGCCGAACGGGTTAGTCCGGCGGTAGTCTCGATCGAGGTGCGCGACGGACGGCACAGCGGTAACGGAAGCGGCTTCGTCTTTACACCGGATGGCTTCATCATCACCAACAGCCACGTCGTCCACGGAACGCAACGCATTTCGATCGCCCTGCTCGACGGACGCGAGTTCCCCGCGACCCTGGCCGGTGACGATCCGCACTCCGATCTTGCGGTGCTTCGTGTCGATGCGGCCGACTTAACTCACGCGTCGCTCGGCGACTCCAGCCGGTTGCGGCCCGGCCAGTTGGTCGTCGCCGTCGGAAACCCGTATGGGCTTGCGTATACCGTGACCGCCGGCGTCGTGAGCGCGCTCGGACGGTCGCTGCGCTCGCAATCGGGCCGGCTTATGGACAACGTCATTCAAACCGATGCCGCGCTCAATCCCGGCAACTCTGGCGGCCCGCTCGTGAATGCAGCCGGCGACGTCATCGGCGTAAACACCGCGGTGCTTCCGGGTCAAGGTCTCTGCTTTGCGATCGCCATCAACACGGCCAAACATATTGCCGGCCTCTTGATTCGCGACGGACGCGTTCGGCGGGGTTATCTCGGCATTGCGGCGCAGGACGTCGTGCTCGCGCCCGCGTTTGCCCGGCGCCTCGGCTTAGGGGATCGCCGCGCGATCGTCGTCGACTCCATCGAGCCTGGAAGTCCCGCCGATACCGCCGGCGTCCGCAGCGGCGACGTGCTCCTCTCGTTCGAAGGCCGGCCGCTGCCCGGTGTCGACTCGCTGCACAAAGTGCTTACGAGCATCGACCTCAGCCGGCCGTACAAAATCGAGATCCTGCGTCGTAAGGAACGCCTTTCGCGCATCGTGTTGCCGGTAGAGTCGCCGGCGTAGCCCGTCGAATGAATCGCGGAGCATGATTCGCAAGCTGCTGCCCATTTTGGGCGTGACGTTCATCGACATCGTCGGCTTCAGCATGCTCATTCCGATGCTGCCCTACTTCGTGACGCATTTTGGCGCTTCGCCATTCGTCGTCGGCGTGCTCTTCTCGACCTTTTCTTTATGTCAGTTCGTCTCCGCGCCGCTGTGGGGCGTCGTCTCCGACCGGCTCGGCCGCAAGATGGTCCTCATCATCAGCCAGATCGGCGCAACGATCGGGTGGGCGATGCTCGGCTTGGCTCCGAACATCGCGACCGCTCTAGCGATTGCGCCGATCGCCGTCGTTTTCGTCGCGCGCGTCGTGGAGGGCGTCTCGGGCGGCAATATCGGCATCACGCAAGCCTACGTCGCCGATCTCGTCGAGCCGCGCGAGCGGTCGCGCGCCTTCGGTCTGATCGGTGCGATGTTTGCCGCCGGCATGGTCTTTGGGCCGGCGGGCGGCGGTATTCTTTACGCGCACTACGGATTCGCGGTTCCATTTCTCGTCGCCGCCGCGCTGCAGTTCGCGACGTTGATCATTACGATAGTCATGCTTCCGGAATCGCGCGAGCGAACCCACGAAGAGGATCGCTTCTCTTTCCGCGCTCTCTTGGCAAGCTTCGCGAAGCCGCGCCTCGGCCGCGTGCTCTGGCAAAAGCTCGCGATCTCGCTGGCGCTTTACGGCTGGTTCGCGGTCTTCGCGCTCTTCTTGCAGCGGCAGCTCGGATTCTCGCTGGCGCGGACCGACTATCTCTTCTCGGCCTTTGCGATCTTTAACGTTTTCATGAACGCCGTTCTGGTCGGTCGCGTTTCGGCTCGCTTGGGCGACCGCTGGATGTCCAACCTCGGGCTGGTCTCGCTCGTCGCCGGCTTTGCGACGGTTCCGTTCGTGCACGACATCTACGTGCTATGTGGGCTGATGTTGCTCTTTGCATTCGGCTTCGCGTTGACGAATACGGGAGTAACCGCGCTCATCAGCAATGCCGCCTCGGATCGCGACCAAGGGATGGTGCTCGGCACGAGCTCGTCGCTCGACTCGCTCTCCGGAATCATCGCGCCATCGATCTCCACCGGCGTGCTCACGCGTTACGGCCCCGGCTTTGCCGGCGTCGAGTCGCTGACGATGGCGAGCATCGCGCTGGTTATGGGCCTGCGAGGCGCGCGCGACGAACGCGCTGAGGCACCGCATAGCGAGAACGCTACTACGGTCGGCGCTGCGGAAATTGAGGCCGTGAAGATCGCCGACGGATAAGCGGCTGGACGGGTGCGTACAGCGGTCGTGGCGTCTCCGTAATTCTACGGATACCTGGGGTCCGTCCGAAGCGCTAGACTGGTGGCCGAGGAGGAGGATCCATGTATTCCATCGTGCGGTTTGGCGGCTATGGCGCGGGCGCGATCCTAGCGGCCGCGATGCTGGCCGGTTGCGCCAGCGGTAGTTCTTCGAGCGTCGGACCCCCGGGGTTGGCGCCGAGCGGACACCGAATCGGCTTGACACGGCTTTCGCGGATTCAAGATATGGCTCTCACGCAACCTCATTTTATAAACCGCCCGGTGCATACGGATCACGGCAAGTCCTGGTGGGTCACCCCCGACCGACACCATAGGCGGAAGGAACTTTATCTGTACGTCGGCGACGACTCGACGAACGACGTCTACGTGTACGACTTCAAGAGCGGCGCGCAGGTCGCAACCCTGACCGGCTTTGATGGGCCGTACGGTATGTGCGTCGATGCGAAAGAGGACGTCTACATCGCGAACTTTGACAACGGCACCCTTATCGAGTACCGGCCCGGAGCCAGGAAGCCGATCAACATTTACACTCCGGGCGGCGAGCCGATTGGCTGTTCGGTCGATCCAAAGGGCGACGTATCGGCAACGAGTTTCGATCCGGCCGAGGTCACGGTCTACGCCAAAGGCGACCCGAAGAACGGCATCGCGTATAGCGACACGGACTGCGAGGTTGAGTGGACGGCGGGCTACGACAACAACGGCAACCTCATGGGGGTCGGCGAGTACGCTAGCATCGACGTCTGCGCGTTGCTGGCCGGCTCGCAGTCCGAGACGACCCTTACGGAAAGCGGTATCACGATCGACTTTCCGGGCGGCACCACCTGGGACGGCAAGTATATCGCGCTGGGCGATCAGGAAGCCGGAGGAAGCTTCCAAAGCGGTGTGTGGCCGTCGACGCTTTCGGGCACCACGATCACGGCAGCCACCGGCGAAGTGAAGTTCGCGACGGAGATGAATTGCGACAAGGGCTACACGGACATCGTCAACCCGTTCTTCCTCGGGAAGGACTTTGTCCCGGTCACCCCGGGTACGCACCGTCGAGCCAAATACATGATAGGCAGTAACTTGTGGTGCCTCGACGCGGGCGAATCCCGCATCGGCATCTGGTATTATCCCAGCGGCAAGTTTTACAAACCCCTCAAGCTCGGCTCCGGCTCGGGTCCGGCCGACCCGTACGGAGTGGCCGTAACCAGCAGAAGCTAACTCGAGCGCCGGCGCGGTGTCCCGACGTTAACCGAGTGCCGTTGCCGTTACGATGGCCGCCGCCATTGCGAGCTTGTGGTCCTGGTTCCATGGCGGCCCGACGGCCCTCCTCACATCGAGTGAGTGAGCGTCGAAGTTCTCGACGCGCAGCGCCTGGCTCGCCTCGCCAAATACTCGCTTCGAGTCGTACCAGCGGACCGGCCAGCCGCGCGCGGCGGCAGCGGCGGCCAGTGCCTGACGGTACATCACCCAGTCGGCGACGTTGCGTGCACGGTAGTCCTTAAGTCGCTCGGCAATTGTCGGCGGAAGCGGTTGGCAGTTACGAAGGGCGACGCCGAGGATTGGCCCCACGTCCGCCGTGACGGCCTCCAGCGCGATTGCGGCGTGCCTCTCCGCGGAAGCACGGACGCGCTCGACTAAGGCCACGCCCTCGTCCAGCGGGAGTCCCTGAGCTTCGTGGTGATGGGGAATTGCCGGCAGGGAGTCGTCCACAAGTTCTACGCGGCGGCGGTCGAGCAGCGCGCAATCGCGCGCCACCGTCACCAATACCGCCCAACCACCGTGATCCGATACCCCGATGACGCCGCCGTTCTTCAATGATGCGATTAGGCGGCGGTCTTCTTGCGCCGCTTCGTTGCCGGCTTTCCGTTGGACGCACCGCGCCGCTTCTTGCTCTCCTCGAGGCTCTGCGCCAGCACGTCCATGAGGTTGACCACCTTCGCTCGCGCCGGCGGCTTCTTGGCTGCGGGGAGCTCCTTGCCGGCGGCCCGCGCTTCGATCATCGTCATAAGCTGATCGTGATAGTTGTTTGAAAACTTCTCGGCTTCGAACTCGTCGACGCTCATCGTGTCGATGAGCATGCGCGCCATCTGCATCTCTTTTTCGGGGAGCTGTTCGCCGCCGGGGAGCTCCAGCGTTTCGGAAGCGACGATCTCGTTCGCCCAGTGCATCAGCTCGAGAACGAGCGCTTCGCCTTGCGGCTTCACCGCTGCAATGTACTCTTTGGTGCGAATGACGACGCGAGCGATCGCGACACGTTTGCTGTCCGAGAGCGCTTCGCGCAACAACGCGTAGGCGTGACGGCCCTGCTTCGTGGGCTCGAGATAGTACGGCTTGTCGAAATACATCGGGTTGATCTTGTCGAGCTCGACGAACTCGACGATATCGACCGACTGCGTCGCCTCGGGATTGACCTTCGCGAAATCCTCGTCGGTGAGCACGACGTACTCGCCCTTTTCGTACTCGTACCCCTTGACGATCTCGTCCCATGGGACGGGTTTTCCGTCCACGCTGCAAACGCGCTCGTATTTGACGCGCCCTTCGTCCTTTTTGTGCAGCAGGTTAAACGAGAGATCGTCGGTCTTTACGGCCGTGAAGAGCTTAACCGGAATCGTAACGAGGCCGAAGTTGATCGCCCCCGACCAGATTGCATG
>JBAPZS010000007.1:0-5166 GCA_049285355.1 Candidatus Cybelea sp.
GCTGTAGCCGGTGATGCTGCTTCCCGGCGTCGCGGGTTGGCGGCGCGCTGCCGCCTGCGCCTCCAAGTGTTCGCGTGTTGCGCGCAATGCAACGCGCGCCAATCGTCCGCCGACGGGGAAGACCAGCTCGTTCACGCGGGCGTCGTCGAGCAGACCGAGGATGAGGTCGAATGCGTTCCCCTGGTCCTTCGGGCTATGCGCGTCCGATCCGATCGCGATGCCGACGCGGCGCGCCTTGGCTTTACGAATCAGTCGCGCGTTGGCGTCGAGGTACTTCTTCTTGCGATCGTCGGGATGATCGCGGTAGAGGAAGCGCGTGTTGATCTCGACCGCCAGTCCGCGTTCGTGGCAGACGTCCAGCAAGCGATCTTCGTAATGCTCGAGCACTTTTTGAGTCGGCCAGCGCCCGAGCGTGGCGGGAACGTAGAAGTGTCCGGCAATGTGCGACGGCAGCTTCGCGAGATCGGAGAAGAGCCGCGCCGTGTAAAGCTCCCACAGCGTCTCGATATTCACGGCGTCGTAAAGCGCGCTGAACTCTTCCCGGTCGAAGGCCCACATCCAGTCGGCCCCTTTCTCCGGATGGTTGATGGGAACGAAGTGGACCGAACGGATGATGCCGTCGGGTCGCAGAGCATCGACGATATTCTGCGCGTCCGGACGGGCACGCGGATCGTTGTCGATCTCCGCTCCAATCGAGAAGTGCATTCCCCGCCGCAATCCCTCCGAGACCACTGCGGCATGCGGCACGTCGACGCCGGCCGTCTCAGCCGCGCCGAGCAGATCGCCGGCGTGCGCGAGCTTGAGGGCGCGGCGAACGGTCGCGACGGCGCCGGGATCTTCGAAGGTCAGGAAGTTGGCGTGATCGGCCACCATCAAGAATCGCGGCGAGCGGCGGAGGCAAGCGTGGTAGAACCAAAGGAAGAGCATTCGCGCTGAATACGCGATGGGACGCTCCTCGGAGAACGGCCGGTGTTCGCCCTTGGCGTGACCGTGAGTGTCGGGGATCGCCGCGATCCGCGGATCCGGCATCATAAGAAAACAGCGCGGCTCGAATTGAGCCGCGGGGTTGCGGAAATTAGGACGCGATTCGCCACCTTCGTTAAGGTTGGCTTCTAGCCGCGGTAGCCCTCCATCTGCAGAAGCCGCGCCTTCATCTCGAGGCCGTAATAGTAGTCGTGCAGATTCCCGGCGGAATCGACGACGCGGTGGCACGGAAAGAGCAGCGGGAGCGGATTGCGCGCCATGACGCGCCCGACCGCCCGCGCCGCGTTGGGCCGGCCGATCTGCGTTGCAACCCACGCGTACGAGCGGACCTCGCCGGGTGGGATCCGAGCCGCCGCGCGCAGCACCGCTTGCTCGAACGGCGTCAGCCCGCTGATATCGACGACGGCGTCGTCGACCTTCCAAGTATTGAAAAATCGGTCGATGGCGCGCACCAGCCACGGGGGCGCCTCGCCGCGAATGACCCGCCGGCGCAGCCGGCGCTCGGCGCGAGCCGCGACCTCCTCGAACGGCTCGCCGGTGTCGAGGCTCAGGTAGGCGATTCGGTCGTCTTTGAAGCCGGCGTAAAGGCGCCCAAGCGGGGTCGAAACTACGGAAAGCACGATGGGCAACGCCGTTGCGCCCTTGAGCGCCGCGATGTGCTGGATAACCTTCTTCGCGAGGTCGCAGGACGCTTGAGGGAGCGGCAGGGTCGAAAGTCGATATGCGACTCCTTCGTACTGCTCGTAGACGTCCTGACAGGAGGGGCAAGCGCGAAGGTGGGTATGGACGGTCTGCTTGAGCGAGGCCTGGCACTCGCCGCGAAGCTCGTCCCACAACGCATCAACGTCACGACAACGCATGGGCGGGAACTCCTTCGGGATTAAATCGTCCGATCTGCGGTCCGAGAATACGGCGCAGTACGCGCACGGCACGGTGAACGTGCGATTTCACCGTTCCGATCGGCTGGTTGAGGATCTCCGCAATCTCCGGGTGGCTGCGCCCTTCAATGAAGCGAAGGGTCGCGGCCGCACGAAGATGCATCGGCAACTGGAGGAGCGCGCGCTCCACGAGAGCGATCTCGGTGTTCTGCTCCACGATCGTCTCCGGCTGGGGCGGACCTTCGTTCGACTCGCGCAAGAGCGCGTCCGGGTCGGCTAGGGCGTCGAGTGCCACGTTGGCGGGACGCTTACTCCGCAGCCGATTGCGCGTTACGTTCAGCGTGATCGTGTAGAGCCAGGGCTGCAAACGAAGCTCCGCGCGCTGTTCGAGCGACATCTTGCCGAGCGCGCGGTAGGCGCGCACGAAGGCGTCTTGAACGATCTCTTCGGCGTCTTCGCGGTTGCCTGTCATGCGCAGCGCGAAACCGTAGAGCCGCCGCTGGTAGTCGTCGACGATTCGCTCGAAGCTGTCAATACTTGGCGTTGAGCCGGTCGGCCGCGTCGCCGTGGCCCGGCCGGTTGGAATCGCTGATGGCACGTATACTCCCACAAGGAGTGGTGCGAGCGCGCTCATACCCTGCCCGGACACCCCTGCTAGGCCCGGTGGTTTCACATGCGTCCGGAAAACTCCTGAAAAGCCCCCGGCAGCGACGGCCTAACGCAGGGGATTTCGCGGCCGCTCATAAAGCAACGCCATGCCGCAAAACTGCCTCCTCACCGTGGATGGGGCGGTTTTTTGTTTGCGCCTTACCCACGGAAAGAGGGGCTGTTCCGATGCACCAAGCCATCGAACCGACGGAGATCTCACTCGACGCGTATACGATCTGTAGTTTCGTACCGAACCTGGGCTCGACGCGAGCGATTCCGCTCGTTCTGATCGGATACCGCCAGGGTGAAGATCCGTGGTTTCTGTGGCTGGTTCCGCGCGAGGGAGTCGATCCGTCCGGACTAACCGACGACCCGTACTACGCGAAAGTCTTACGCGATCCGCGCGGCTACTTCAAGAAAAAGCTTGCGAAATATGTCGAAGAGACGACCTGCATCAAACGCGGAATCGAGATGCTCATCGACTGCCACCAGAATCATTTAGCCTTCACTCCGCTAACCGAGCTGCGCGAGCAGCCGTTTCGTCACCCGCTTCAAGTGGAGCTCATAGGGGCGTTTTAGCCTGATCCACTCCGGTACCGGGTCGCGCGAAGCGAAGCGATCTGCGGTACGTGATATGCACCGGTATGAAGACGCCGGAGTCTTTCTGGCGTAGCCGCGCGTCGATCGTCAGCCTAACGTTAAACGCCAGCAGCATTCCACCATCGAGCGCATAGTACGCGGTTCCGTCCATGCGCATCGTGCCGGCGACCGTGGAGTCCGTATATCCCGGCATCGCGCCGCTCATCGGTCCATCGGCCTGGAAGCGAACTGCGACTGCCGGACGGCCGTCTACCTGGCCGCTCGTTCCCGGCCGCAACTGACCGCGGAGCACCGTCGCGCCCCCCAGCGGTGATCCTCCCGAGAATGGGACCGGGCCGCGGAGCGTGCGCAGGTCTTGCAGCGTGCCCGCATCGAGCTGCACCGCGAACGGTTGGTTGAGGATCGTGAGAAAATCGGGATCTTCGTCGATACGGTTCTCAAACGAGCCGTCGGGAAGCAGCTCGGTAACGAACCGGGCGTCGCCGTTGTTCTTTCCGTCGGCGGCGTTGCGGACGTAGTGAGCTCGTGCCTCAAAACGCACCCCGCCGTCGCCCGGCGCAACCACCAGCGTCTCCGTTCCGGCATAGGAAACCCGCGAGACCGTTGCGGCGGACTCAATCTGGTAAAGGTCCTCACCGGCGAGTTCGTACTGAAAATTTGTCGGAGCGGATGGAACCACCGGCAAGAGCGCGGCGACCAAGATCAGGCCTAGTGTAATCGGTGGTGCTCCGTTTCTGCCGTTTAGACTCTCCCTCTACAGTACCACCGCCTGCAAGAGCGAGCGCAGGCTCTCTATGCCCGGTTCGGAGCGACCCTCCGCCGATTGCTAAGGAAGAAACGGATATCTACGGTGCCCTCACAAACGACGACGGCATCGGCATCGGCAAACCGGCGTCCGTTCACGTCGATGATGAAATCGCCGGCGGCCAGACCGGCCAACGTGCGATGCACGCTGCGCGAGAACTTGTCGCGCGGTGCGCGCGTACCGATCGATTCCCGAACCGCAAATCCGAGCAGGTCGCGAACGCGCAGCGGCGTCGCGAGCGCAAAGGCGCCCGAGCCGCCGAGGGTGACGGCATGAAGATCGAGCGGCACCTTCACTCGGATCATGAGAGGCAATTTCTGCCGCATCGAGGAGCTGCCTGCTGCCGGGGAAAATCATCCGAGCGATGTCCTTCGGGAACGTGCCGGTCGAGGTGCTTGCGGGCGCGGCCGAAAAGCTTCTCGCGCACATGGATGAGGCCGACCTGGCCGCAGTCTACGAGCGCGAGTTTTCGACGATGCCGTCGGATGCGTACGCGGCGTTCGTCGAGGCCGTCTTTGAAGCGTTTCGAGAACGCGGCGAGTCTTCCGACGATGCGGCCGAGGGCGCCGGGCGGACGGTGGAGAGCATTACTCGCCGCGAGAACGGTGCGCCCGGTGCGTTACTCATTTACGCACGAAGCAATCCCGATCTCCTAAAGGAAGCAACGGTGCTTTTCGTTTCGAAGCGGCCGGAGCTCATCGCAGCTTTGCCGGCGGCGTTCCGCGACGCGCTGGCGGAGCGGCTGACGCGCAGCCGGCCCTGAGCGACGCCGTCCTGAGCGCGTCGTGAGGGAGCCGCCGCGCCGGCGTCGCGTCGACGACGAGCAGTCCGGTGGAGGACTGCCGCTCTTTCCGCTGATCGTCGTCGTTATTCTGGCGGGTCTGCTGCTCGGCGGAGTCCTCGCACATTTCTTTGGCGGATCGCGCAACGCACCGCAACCCGGGCCATCACGTCTCGCGGAGTCGCCCGCTTCGAAGCCACCGGCGATCGTTTCGACGCAGCGTCCGGGACCGACGCAACGTCCAACGCCAACGCAACATCCGACGCCGACTCCACACCCGACGCCGACTCCGCATGCGACGCCGACTCCACATCCGACGCCGGCGCACCGCCCGTCGTCGACGCCAAGCTCGTCTACGCCGGGGCCCTCACCAACGCCATCCCCGGCGGTAACGCCGTTGCATGCCGCGGTACCCTTGCCGGCAGCGACGCCGCTGCGTACCGCGACGCCCCCGCCGGCAACACCAGCGC
>JBAPZS010000008.1:0-3884 GCA_049285355.1 Candidatus Cybelea sp.
GCTCTATCACCCGCACCACGTCGAGGCGTTCCTCGAGATGGTTCGCGCGACGTTCGCCGCCTATCGCGAGACGCTCTCGCACGATCTCCGGCTACTCTACGACCGGTTCGCACTCCGCGACGCGGCCTATAAAGTAGTCGGTGTCGGAAGCGTCGGCACCCGCTGTCTCGCCGTCCTCTTTACGGCCGCCGACGAAGATTCGCTCGTGCTGCAGATGAAAGAGGCGCGCGCCTCGGTATTCGAAACCTACGCCGGGTCGCCGGAATTTCGCTGCGAGGGCGAGCGCGTAGCAACCGGACAGCGCGCGCTGCAGGCCGCGAGCGATCTTTTTCTCGGGTTCGCGACGGCAAGCGACGGTCACGACTACTACATTCGGCAGCTGCGCGACATGAAGACCTCGACCGACGTTGACGACATGACGGCGACCGACCTTCGCGATTACGCCGAGCTCTGCTCGTGCGCCTTGGCGCACGCGCACTCCAAAGCCGGCGGTGCGGCCGGCATGATCGCGGGCTATCTCGGACGGTCGACCGCGTTCGACGAGGCGATCGTCGACTTTGCGGAGTCGTACGCGAACCAGAACGAACGCGACTACGACGCGCTCGTTGAAGCGGTGCACAAAGGTACGATCGAAGCCACCACCCCGGCGACCGGTAATCCTCCTGCGCAACGTCGCGCGAAGCGCCGCCGTAAAAGCAAGGCAGCACCGCGAAGCCCTCTTACGTAACAGTCGCGCCAGGCGGCTTAAACGCTTAGGTTAACCGGCGGCCATTCTCCATACTTGATCAGCGCCTTCTTGGCCTCGACTTGGCACCACGCGCATCCGGGGGTCACGTAGAGAGCCTGTAACCGCCTTTTGGCTCGATAAAATACCGCCCGAGAACCGCCGTCGTCGCCGACCTTGTGTAACGCGAGGCTTTCGCCTTTCCGGTAGACGGACCCAACGAACGTGGATACCGCTAAGTCCTGGGCATCCAACTTGACCCCGGGATAGCTCGCGATTAACTCAAAGTCGTCCGCAGCTTTGCGACACGCACTAGTCGCTCTAGCGAAACTGCTGCGATAAAGATCCGCGAAGCAGGCCGTCCCATCGGCTCTGGTGAGATGGATGAACTCCGCCCCACTCAGTAGAGGCGTAACCCGCGTGTCGGGCTTAACGTCCGGTGACCGCGGTGAAGCGCATGCAGTCAAAAGCGATGCGCAAAGAAGCGCAACGATGCCCGCGCGGCTAAAGCGCCGCGACTCGACCGTAGCCATTCGGCTAGATTCGACACAGCGAAATCCGGTCCTAGAGCGAAACCTACACGGCGGCTTACGGAAGCAACGGCCCGCCTATCGGCTGATGGTCTGACCGCTGCCGAACTCCGGCGCGATGTTCGCGTGGATGGATTTCGTCGGGGCGCCGCCGCGCGCGTAGTTCCAGTAGTCGAACCGTAACGAGCACGAGATGTCGCCGCCGACAACCTCGGTCCCCTCGACCCACGGCTGAACGACGTCGGTCGCTCCCGAAGCATTGCACGCATCGGTAAGCTGCGTGGTCCTCACGACGTTTCCCGTCGAGCCCGAAATCCGAACGCGATAGATCGCAGTGCTAAGGCCGCCCTGGTACTCTTGATCGCCGGCGGCAACGTACGCGCCGTCCCACATTACGCCGCCGGGCGACGTTATCGTCGCGCCCGAGAGCGCGATCTCTTCGAAGCTGCCGCCGCCGCGGGGAAGCTCGTCGAGCGTTGGTGAGTTCGGCTTCTCGCCTTCAACGAACAGGTTCCCCTTATTATCGTAACCGGGAGACCAGTACTCTTGAAGTTCGGCGTCCGCGTAGAGCGTCGGCTTGCCCTTTGCATTTGGAAATATCCAGACGCCGCCGGAGCCGGTGCGGCGCTCCGCGCCTTCGAACGCCGAAACGGCAAGATTTCCCGTCGTCGGGTCGATCGAACACCCGATCGGCTCTCCCTTTACGCTCAACGTCTTTTTCGGCGTACTCCCTCCGCGAGCAAACTCGAGCACGTCGGCCGCGATGAAATCGGTGACGTACACGTTGCCGGCGCCGTCGCTGCACTCACCGGAAGGAATATCGAAGCCCGCCAGTCGGCCTACGAGCTCTTTGTTCGGCCTCGCGTACAAGTAGATGTCCACCTCGCCGCGTCCCTCATCCGACGCATAGAGCAGCTCCGCGTTCTTGGCGATCGCACGAACCCACGAGGACCTGCCGCTCCGGCGGACCGTCGGAACCGCGCGTCGCGCATTCGTAAGGCTGAGAGCCAAACCAGTGTCACCCTGAGCCAAACCAGTGTCATTCTGAGCCAAACCAGTGTCACCCTGAGCGGAGTCGAAGGGGGCACATCCCGCGAAGCTCGCCACGCAAAATGCGCCGAAAACCGCAACGCAGCGCGCGGACCATCGCATAACCGGGGCTCGTTCAACTAGGCGTAGACGCGTCCTGCGCGCGACGCTTGCACTGCATCGTTGAGCAGCGAGATCGCGCGAGCGAGCTCGCGCTGCGAAATGATCAGCGGTGGAGCGAAGCGCAGCGTGTTCCCGCCCGCGCTGCCGATCAGCAATCCCTCTTCACGCGCCCGCGCTACGACCGCCGGCGCTTCGTAGGGCGCGTGCACCGGCAGGCCGGCGAGCAGACCCATGCCGCGCGGCGTTCCGAGCACCTCGGGGTACGATGCCGCCAGTTCGGTAAGCGCTTCGAAGAGCTGCTGCGAGCGCTCGCGAACGCGCGCGTCCAAGTCCAGTTCGTCGCGCACGCGCAGATGAGCCAGCGCAGCCGCGCACGGGATCGGTGACCCGCCGAACGTCGAACCGTGATCGCCCGGCGCAAATCCGCTCGCCGCCCGTTCGTTCGCCAGCAGCACGCCGATCGGCAAACCGTTTGCGAGCGCCTTCGCAATGGTTACGCCGTCGGGGCGAACGCCGAACTGCTCGAAGGCGAAGAACGCACCGATCCGCCCCAATCCGCATTGAATCTCGTCGAAGATCAAAAGCGCACCGCGTTCGTCGCAGAGCCGCCGCGCCTCGCTCAAGAACTCCACGCTCGCCACGTGGATTCCGCTCTCGCCCTGTATTGGTTCGACGATAAACGCCGCGACGCGCGTGGTGATCGTCTCGCGCAGCGCCGCGACGTCGTTGAATCCAACGAACGCGAACCCCGCCGGCAGCGGCCCGAAACCTTCCCGGTATGCCTCGTTTGCCGTCGCCGCCAGCGCACCCAATGTCCGCCCGTGGAACGATCCGGTGCACGCGACGATCGTCGAGCGTTCCGGTTCGCCGCGCCGGTACGCCCATTTGCGCGCGAGCTTGATCGCCGCCTCGTTGGCCTCCGCCCCGGAGTTGCAGAAGAACGCCCCGCGCATGCCCGACCGCGCCACCAGCTCGCGCGCCAGCGTGCCGGCCGGTTCGTGGTGATAGAGATTGCTCGCATGCGTGAGTCTGCGCGCCTGCGTCGCGACCGCCTCGGCGATCGCCGGATGCGCGTGACCGAGTGCGCTCACGGCGAGGCCGCCGATGCAGTCGAGATACCGGCGCCCGCGATCGTCGATCAGCTCGCATCCCTCGCCGGCAACGATCGTCACGTCGGCGCGGCGATACGTATCGAGCAGCGTCACGTCCGGTAGCTCGCGTTAATGCGTACGTAGTCGCGCGAGAGGTCGCAGCCCCAGCCGGTTGCCGCGAACTCGCCGAGCCCGAGCTTCAGCTCGACGGCGACGCTCGCGGGCTCGAGTTCGCGATGCGCTTCGGCCTCCGAGAGTACCTCGATGCCGCCGCGTTCGACCCACATCTTCCCATTGATCGCCAGCGACCAGCGCTCCGCGTCCATGCCGGCACGCGCCGCGCCGGCCGCCGCGACGATGCGGCCCCAGTTCGGATCCTCGCCGTAC
>JBAPZS010000009.1:0-7522 GCA_049285355.1 Candidatus Cybelea sp.
GGGCAGGTTTAAGTAGCGCGCGGTCGCGTCGATGATGCGTTTATTCGCCTGATGCGGAATTAAAAAGGAAACGTCCGCTTTGCTCAAGCCCGCTTTTGTCAATACCAATTCGGTCGATTCGACCATCTTGTTAACGGCCAGTTTGAACGTCTCGCGCCCTTGCATGTGAATGAGGTGCAGCTTGGCGTCGAGCGCGGCGTGATCGATCGGCTGTCGCGAGCCGCTGCCGTGCGCGTAGAGCAGCTCGGGACGGCTCCCATCGGCGCCCAGATCGGAGGCCAGGAAGCAATCCTCCTCCGAGCGTTCCAAAATCACGGCGCCCGCTCCGTCTCCGAAGAGAATCGCGGTCGAACGATCTTCCTTATCGAGAATCTTCGAAAGCGACTCCGCGCCGATGAGCATGATCCGCCGGTAGACCGCCGAGCGAATGAGTCCCGACGCGATCGTGAGGCCGTAGATGAATCCACTGCAGGCGATGGCGAGATCGAACGCGGGTTTTTCGGTAACGCCGAGCCGCGTCGCGACGAGACACGCCGTCGCCGGAAAATAGTAGTCGGGCGTTACGGTGGCGACGATGAAGCAGTCGATGTCGCCGGCTCGCAGGTCGGCGTGAACGAGCGCGGCTTCGGCAGCAGCCGAGGCCAGATCGCTCGTCGCCTCGCTATCGGAGGACCAATGGCGGCGCTTCATGCCGGTGCGGGTCGTGATCCAATCGTCGGTTGTATCCAACCACGCTTCGAGGTCGTGATTTGTTACCACCCGCGCCGGCGCGTAATGGCCGACGCCGACGATCTTCACACCGCACAACGACACCTGCTCTTAACCGGCCGGCTCTTCTTGTACCTTAATTGCCTGCCGGCCCTTATAGGTGCCGCAGCTCGGGCAGGCAAAATGCGGCCGCTTTGGCTGATGGCACTGCGGACATTGGACCGTGGTCACCGCGCCGAGCTTCCAGTTTGCCGCACGCCGGCTGCGCGTCTTGCTGCGCGGCGTCTTCCATTTTAAGTTAGCCATAATTCTCCATTCGAAGGGCTAGGCACGGTCGCACGAGCATTCGCCCATATTCCTGTTCGCCCCGCATTTGCCGCAAAGACCGAGGCAATCTTCCTTGCATCGCAGTCCCATCGGTAGCACGCTGAATACCGTCTGCTGAACCAAATCCGCTACGTCGAGACGCTGACCCGTTAGGACGTTGGCATCGCCGAAGGGATCCTCGTCGCGCCCCCGCCCGGGGTCTAGTCGCTCGTCCATGTCCACGTGGACCTCCCGATCGACGTCCTCGAGGCACGCGTCGCAAGGCCCGTGAACGCGCGCGTCCACCGTTCCTGCGACGGCCAACATGCCGTCCGCCTTGCGCAGTTCCAGTGCAATTCGAGCCGGCTCGGGAAACGCGATTCCCTCGAACTGCTCGATCGGCACTTCGTCTGCAATCACCATCAACTGGTGGCCGCCGGCGAGGAGCCCGCTTATGTCGACCCTGTGCGAACGATCCATAATGCTAGCCGCCGCAGCACGAAGCCCCGCCAAGCAGGCGGGGCCGCCACGACTTTGCCCATTCTAGAACCCGCACCGCGCCTTGTCAAACGAATCCGGGGACGGGATTGAGGCGTGTCATGAACGTCGATCCCGTCGCCACCCGACTCGCCGCTACTGGTGTCGGTTTCGCTCCACAGATCGCGGCCGCGGCACGCCGGTACGGCCTCGATCCGGACCTGCTCGCCGCCGTCGCCGCGCAAGAGACCGGCGGCCCCGGCAGCAACTCCGGGCATAACGTCGTCGGCGACGGCGGTCATGGCCACGGGGTCTTTCAGATCGACGACCGCTGGCATTCGTTTGCCGCTTCGCGTGCCGCGATGGATCCGGCGCAAAACGCCGATTATGCGGCCGGTATGCTCGCCGGCCTGCTCAAGCGTTACGGCGGCAATATGCGCGAGGCGCTCTCGGCCTACAACAGCGGGTCGCCGACCGCGACCGGCACCAAAACGACCTGGTCCGACGGCTCGACGCTGGGCTACGCAGACTCGGTAATGCGTCACTATCAGCAACTGACCGGAGGCTCGACTCCGGTCGAGGCGGCGCAATCCAGCGCAGTCGCCGAATCGAATGCGACGATCTCATCAGTCGGCGCACTCCAAACCGCGGCGCAGAGCCTCCCCTTGCCGGCCGTTTCCTTGCCGAGCCTCTCGCACGCGCAGACGTTCCACCGCGGGTCAACCGACTATCTGTCGTTCTTCACCGACGACACCGACGAGACAGACTCATAGCAAAGGAGAAAAAATCATGGGCTCATTGTCTTCCATTCACCACGGGCAAATCTCGGGTAAATCCTTCGAACACTCGAGCAGCGGCCGCATCAGCGGTTCGAACGGGCGCTGCCCCGTCAGCGGGTCCGCCGAGCACGGCCGCATCGCCGGCACGCGCGAAAGCGGCAAGACCGGCATGCTGCACGGCGCGAGCGGCATGCTGCACGGCTCGAGCGGAACGCACGGCCGATCGATTCATGGGCAGGAGCGTGAATCGCTCGAGAACGCCGCTCTCTCCGAGATCAACGGTCTTATCTCATCACTCGGTTCGCTATCCGGGCAGGCGCAGAGCCTGCCGCTAACGCCGCCGACGCTCCCCGGCCTCCCGCAGGGCTTGGGCTACCAACCGCAGCCGACCGACTATTCGTACGGCGACGACTAGAACTCAAGTTTGCTAAAGGAGCAACGACATGGCTTTCCTTCTTCCGGTACTCGAAGGTATCGGCTCGGGGCTTTTCGGAAGCGCGATCGGCGGCGCGCTGGGTAGCGGCGTCGCCGGCAACGCGCAGAATTCCGCCATGAATGCGCTCAACACTCAGGACGAAAACTTTCAGCTCGGTATGTATGCGTCCGAGATTCAGAACCAGGAGCAACTGCAGGTGCAGTCGGAGGTTTTCGATCAAATGATGGACGAACGCAGCGAAAACATGCGCGAGGTCGACACGCTGCGCAACGTGGATATGGCGCAGCGCAAGATGGACGACTCGATCACTAAAAAGTTCATCCAGTCCATTACCGAATGACGACCGGTCCGCTTCCGCCCCTTCGTAACGAGCGTGCTGCCGCGGCGCGCGGTACTCCCGCCGCGCCTCGCGGTAGCACGAGCTCCTCGAGCTCCTCGGATCTGGGCTCCGATCAGCAGAACGCGATAGCCTCGCAGCGTCAGGCTTTTGACTACGACGCCGCCGAGCGCGCCGAGATTTTGCGCGAGCACGAAGTGCTCGAGGCGCTGCTCATGGCCCACCTCAAGAACGAGGACGAGATTACCAAAAAGTGGATCGCGTTGATCTAGCCGCGTCGTTTCGCTTCGGCCGGCGGCCACCACCGCTAACGTGAAGGATCACCGAGAACCGCGTGCTATACTTGTGCCTTATTCGGGCCGTTAGCTCAGCTGGTTAGAGCGCATGCTTGATAAGCATGAGGTCCCAGGTTCGAAGCCTGGACGGCCCAGGTGATTCGGCAATCGGAGGACACTGAATATCATGCGGCTGCGTTTCGGCGACCGTGTCACGATCAAGAACCTCGGCATCGAAGGTGAGGTCATCGAGGCGGATACGCGCTCGATCGTCGTTCGCTATAAGAAAGCCGACGGCGAGCTCGTCGAACATCGTTTTGCGCCCGAAGATTTAGAATACCGGCCTAAGCCGCACGAACAATAACACCAATAAGAAACTAGGCGCCGAGATACCGGTTGAACCAGTCGATGGTTTGCGTGAGGATATCGACCTGGTTGGTAATCTTTTGCGGGCCGTGGCCTTCGTCGGCGTAGACGATCAGCTTGGTCGGCACGCCAAGCGTTTCCATCGCGTGCCAGAACTCGAATGCCTGCGGGGCCGGAACCTCTTCGTCGCGCTCGCCCTGAAGGATCAGCGCGGGCGTCTTCGATTGTTCGATGAACGTTATCGGTGAGCTGCGAGCGTAGACCGCCGGATCTTGATAGACCGAGGCGCCGAAGAACGGGATCATCCACTGGTCAATCTTGTTGAGGCCGTAGTACGACTGCCAGTTCACGATGCCCGCTCCGGCGACGAGCGCTTTGAAGCGCGTGGTCTGCGTCTCGGCCCACATCGCGATATAACCGCCGTAGCTCCAACCCATAAGCCCCAAACGGTTCGGATCGATCGGCGCAGCCTTTAGCGCCGTATCGACGCCCGCCAGATCGTCGCGCCAATCGCCGTAGCCAAAATCCTTGATGTTGGCCTTCGTAAACGTTTCGCCTTGCCCGAAACTGCCGCGCGGATTGGGCATGAGCACGAAGTAGCCTTGCGAGGAGAGCGCGCTCAGGTTGCGATTGCCAAAGCCCGGTACGGTCTGCGCGGATGGGCCGCCGTGAATGAGCGTCACCATCGGATAGATTTTGTTCGGATCGAATGCGAGCGGATATATGAGCCAGCCCTGCACCGAGAAGCCGTCGTTCTTCCAGTGCAGCGAAACCGCCTTACCGTAAAGCCGGACCGCGCTCGAGTTGCTGTTGGAGATCCGGCGTAACTCGGCGGGCGGACCGCCCCAAATCTCGGGTGGATCGTCGAAAGAGGCGCGTACGAGCGCCACGATCGAGCCTGCGCGCGCGCTCGACCAACTCCAGAGCGACTCGTCGCGATCGGTGAGCGTCGTGGAGCTGCCGTTGGTAACGTCGAGCCGGAGCAGATGCATCGCGCCCGGCACGTGGGCGACGAGATCGAGGCTCGTCGCATCGTTCCAGCGCATCGATTGCACGGAGATCGGGGCATCCGGCGTTAAATCACGCGCTTGACCCGAGTCGGCGTCGACCAAATACGCATCGCCGCCCGTCGAGCCGAAATCGCTCATGACGCCCCCGATTACCGCGATATGCGCTCCGTCGGGCGACCACTGCGGATCGTTCAACTGAAACGCCGGAGCGAAGAGCTCGCGCATCGCGCCAGTTGCGACATCCACGCGCGCCAATCGCGCGATCCACCAGTTGTTGTCGCCGTTGCCCTTCGCGCAGGTTACGGCAATTGCGCGACCATCCGGCGACCAGCCGTACTCGTAGACGTAGGTGTCGGAGGGCGTCAGCAAGCGCAATGCGCCGGTTGCGACGTCGAGTGTTGCGAGCCGCTGCTCGTCAACCTCCGCGCCGATGACGCCGACGTCGCGCGCGCCGGGCGCCAGCGCGCCTGTCTGGCGATGCGCGCCGCCAATATAGAGAAACGCCAGCGACTTTCCGTCGGGCGACCACGTCAGCCGCTGGACGTTTCCGCTCAACGTCCCGACCTGTCGTGGATGCATTTTGTCGGCGCGCGTAACGAAAATCTGCTGTCTACCCTTCGAACGCGCATCCGAGAAAAACGCAATTTCACCGCCGTCGGGTGACCAGACGGGGTCTTCTTCATCGTAGTACGCTGCCGAAGTTCCCGCGGTGATGCGTACGCGCGCTCCGCCGCCGAGCCGCCGGAGATAGAGCGCATACGAACGCGGCGAATCGAGATGAGCGACGTCGTGAAAAATCTCCTGCCAAACGACGCCCTGGCCATTCGGGGAAAGGTCTACGGCCGAGAGGTCATTTACGCCGTAGCTGGCACGCAACACGTCGCGCATCGTCGGCGGCGCCGCGGAAGCCGCGCCGGCAGTCGCCAGCGCGATCGCAACGAAGCAGCAAACCGAGAGCGTACGCGTCATATCTAGCCTCCCGCCATCGCGCCGACTACGAGAAATGGCTCGGCACCCTCAGCGACGGCGCGTGGAAGCGGGGCGTCGGGCCGTTCGTGCGAGAGATCCTCCTCGCACGCAAAAAACCGTACGTACGGACGGCGCCGCTGCGTAGCGTGGTCGCGCATCGTGCCGCGCAGCATTGGATAACGCGACTCCAGTGCGTCGAGCAGCGTGCGCTGCGTCACCTCCCCCGCAAGCTCGAGCCGTACCTCGTCGTTAACGCGGGCGAGCGTGCGCAAGTGGGCCGGAAGCACGACGCGGATCACGGCAGCGTCTGTACCTCGACGGAAAGGACCGCGGGAAAATCGCGCGCGATCGCCGTCCAGTTCGCGCCGGAATCGGCGGAAGCGTAGACCTGTCCGCCCGTCGTCCCGAAATAAACGCCACAGGAATCGAGCTCGTCGACCGCCATTGCATCGCGCAGCACGTTTACATAACAGTGATTCTGGGGAAGCCCGTTCGTGAGCGCCTCCCACTGGTTGCCGCCCGTGCGGCTACGGTAAACGCGCAACCGGCCGTCGGGAGGAAAGTGCTCCGAGTCGCTCTTGATCGGAACGACGTAGATCGTCTCCGGTTCGTGCGCGTGCACTCCGATCGGAAAGCCGAAATCGCTCGGCAGATTGCCGCTGACCTCGGTCCAGCTTTCGCCGGCATTGTCGCTGCGCATCACGTCCCAATGCTTCTGCATGTAGAGCGTATCGGGGTACTTTGGGTGCATCGCTATGCGATGCACGCAGTGCCCGACCTCCGCGTCCTCGTCGGGGATGCCGCTCGATCGCAATCCGCGATTGATGGGCCGCCAGCTTGCGCCCGCATCGTCACTGCGAAACGCGCCCGCCGCAGAGATCGCCGCATACATGCGCGCAGGATCGCGCGGATCGATCAGAATCGTGTGCAGGCACATGCCGCCGGCGCCGGGTTGCCACGAGGGAGCCGATGGGTGACGGCGCAGCGCCGCAAGCTCTTCCCAGGTCCGCGCGCCGTCGCCGGACCGAAAGAGCGCGGCGTCTTCAACACCGGCATACACGAGATCGGGATCGTGCAATGATGGCTCGAGATGCCAAACGCGCACAAACTCCCACGGATGCGGCGTGCCGTCGTACCACAGGTGCGTCCCCGCCTCGCCATCGTAAGCGAACTCGTTTCCCCCTGGTTCCCAGGTTTTTCCGCCATCGTCGGAGCGCTGAATCAGTTGCCCGAACCAACTCGATGATTGCGAAGCGTAGATCCGGCGCGGATCGACCTGCGAAGCCTTGACATGGTAGATCTCCCAGCCCGCAAAATGGGGGCCGTCGATCTTCCAATCTTGCCGTTTACCGTCAGCGGTGAGAACGAACGCGCCCTTGCGCGTGCCGACCAGAACGCGCACCGCGCTCATGCGAGCGTGTCTCCTTGATTTGCAAGCCCCGGCTTGCGCGATCCAGGTTTAACGAGCACGTCGATTATCTCATCCTCAATCATCGGGTTTGTGGAGATGAGGGGACTCGAACCCCTGACCCTCTACATGCAAAGCAGATGCTCTACCAGCTGAGCTACATCCCCATGTGCAAGCAATCTTCAGCCCTATTCCCTTGTCCTCCAACGACTCCGCTCGGGATGACGTGGGGCGTGACGGGGGGACGGCGGAGGAGTCGGGGTTTGAGGCATGAAGAGGGGCGAGTCGCAGCGCGGGCACCCGCGGGTGCATAGCTCAGCTGGTAGAGCATTACGCTGGCAGCGTAAGGGTCAGGAGTTCGAGTCTCCTTGCCTCCACCAAAGATCTTTTGCTATCTCATTTGTAGAGTGCGCGCCCACATCGCGACAAACTCGCGAACACGGCCTGGGTG
>JBAPZS010000010.1:0-2113 GCA_049285355.1 Candidatus Cybelea sp.
TCGCGATAGATCGTGCGCTCGGAGACTTCGAGCCGCTCGGCGAGAACGCGCGCGCTGCACTGACGCCTCGATTGAAGCAGCAACAGTAGCGCAATGAGCCGATCGGCCTTCACGGTCCCATCAAACTACGCAAATATGACAGGGCGTGTCAAGTATAACGTCTTGTCACCCTGAGCCCTTCGACTCGCGTAGTTTATCCCGAGCGTAGTCGAGGGGCTCGCTCAGGACAGGCTCCGTTGAAGGGTGGTGTTAGCCTCTCCCGCGCAGTTGACGCAAGACGTACTGCAGGATCCCGCCGTTGCGGTAGTACTCCGCTTCGTTGGGCGTGTCGATCCGCACGCGAAGAGGAAACTCGATCGAGCGCCCGCTGCGCGGATCGGTGGCCTTCATGTGAACGCGCATCTTGGGCTCGACGCCCGCCGCGATTCCGGTGATATCGAAGATCTCTTCACCCGTGAGCCCGTAGCTCGAGGCGTTCATGCCGTCCACGTACTCGAGCGGGAGCACCCCCATGCCCAGCAAGTTGCTGCGGTGGATGCGCTCGAAGGATTCGGCGATAACCGCCTTGATGCCGAGCAGATACGGACCCTTTGCCGCCCAGTCGCGCGACGAACCCGACCCGTACTCCTTACCGGCCAGCACGACCAGCGGCGTTCCGTCGGCTTTGTAGCGCATCGCCGCATCGAAGATCGATACGCGCTCGCCGGTCGGCAGGTAACGCGTCAAGCCGCCCTCGACGCCATCCGCCAACGCGTTGCGCAAGCGAATGTTCGCAAACGTTCCGCGAACCATCACTTCGTGATTGCCGCGCCGCGCGCCGTAAGAGTTGAACTCGCCGGGCTCGACGCCATGCTCCATCAAGTACTTCGCCGCCGGACTGATCTTCGAGATGCTTCCCGCCGGCGAGATATGATCGGTCGTTACCGAGTCGCCCAACACGGCAATCGCCCGCGCGCCGTGCACGTCTTCCAGAGCTGGGGGCTGCTCGGGCATTCCATCGAAGTACGGCGGCCGTTTCACGTACTCCGAGCGCGGATCCCAGTTGTATCGCTCGCCGGTCGCCGAGGGTAGATCCCGCCAGTTCTCGTCGCCGTCGAAGACGCGGGAGTACTCGCGCTCGAACATCTCCTCGCCGATGCAGCGCGCCATCGTCGCGTTGATCTCATGATTGCTGGGCCAGATGTCCGACAGGTAGACGGGTCGTCCGTCGCTCCCCGTGCCCAACGGCTCGGTCGTGAGATCGACGTCCATCCGGCCGACAAGCGCGTAGGCTACGACCAGGGGCGGCGAGGCAAGATAGTTCGCCCGCACCTGCGGATGGATACGTCCTTCGAAGTTACGGTTTCCGGAAAGCACGGCGGCCACGATCAGGTCGCGGTCGGCGACGGCTTCAGCTACGTCGCTCGGCAGCGGGCCGGAGTTGCCGATGCAGGTAGTGCATCCGTAACCCACGAGGTTGAAGCCGAGACGATCGAGATACTCGCGCAATCCCGCGCGCTCCAAGTAATCGGTGACGACCTTTGAGCCCGGCGCGAGTGAGGTTTTTACCCACGGTTGCGTGCGCAACCCGCGCTCGACGGCCTTGCGCGCCAGCAAGCCCGCGCCGATGAGGACCGATGGATTCGAAGTATTCGTGCAGCTCGTAATCGCGGCGATGACGACGGCGCCGTCGGAGACTTCGCTTGCGGTCGTGGCGATCGTCGCCGTTCCGCCGCCGCCCTCGTCTTCGAAACGCGCGACCGCGCCGCCGTTGCGCTCGCGCGCCGCGCTCCAATCCTTCAGGGCTCCGATGAAGGAGTGCTTGGCTTCGTGCAGCGCCACGCGATCTTGCGGACGGCGGGGACCGGCGAGGCTCGGCTCGACCGTTGCTAGATCGAGCGTCAGCGTGTCGGCAAACTCGGGATCGGGCGTCTCGTCGGTGCGAAAGAGCGACTGCGCCTTCGCGTACGCTTCGACCAAATCGACCTGCCGCGCCGAGCGGCCGGTAAAACGGAGATATTCCAGCGTTCGGTCGTCGATCGGAAAGATCGCTACCGTCGAACCGAACTCCGGCGACATGTTGCTGATCGTCGTTCGGTCGACGACCGGCAGCGCCGAAAGCCCGGCGCCGAAA
>JBAPZS010000011.1:0-7766 GCA_049285355.1 Candidatus Cybelea sp.
GCCTCGACGTGCGCGGCGAACCCCTTGGCGGCGGGCGCTGGGAGCCCGCGCCGGCGCTCGTGGTCGGTCACGAGCGTCAAGGACTCGGACGCTGGGAGGGGGTCTGCCAGGCGCTCGTGGGCATCCCAATGGCAGGCCGCGCGGAGAGCCTTAGCGCGGCAGTCGCCGGCTCGATTGGGCTCTACGAGGCGACCCGCCGGGACCGCCGGCCCGTTTGTCAAGAGAGTACCGGAGGGGCAAAAAGTCAAGACTACCGGGCCTAAAAGTCGCGTGGTATACTCAGCGCATTCCGTGACGTGGGCCGCCCTGGAGCCGACGGCTCAGAAGGAGACTTCAAAGCGCTATGGCAACGTCGAATCTCTTCTGGAGGCTTTTCGCCCAAACGGGCTCGATCGATGCATACCTGGCTTACCGAAGGCTGCACGCGACGCCAACCGCATCGTAAACTGGTCCCGGCCGCAAGGGCGGCACGAGCAGTCAAAGTCGATTTTCGAAGCGCCCGGTAGAAAAAGCACACCGGGCGTTTTGCTTTAGAAAGGGCCATGACGGAACTGGCAAACAGGCTCGACGACGTCCAGCACCGTTTTGCGAGTGCGGTGGATTGCGCCGCGGGCGAAGACGGACTCGAAAGCGTCCGCGTCGCCTACCTTGGCCGCAATGGCGAGGTTACGGCGGTTCGGCGGGCGATCGGAACCCTTCCCGCAGCCGAGCGACCCGAGGCCGGACGAATCATCAACGACGCGGTTGCCGCGATGGAACTGCGTCTCGTGGAGGCCCACGACGAACTTGAGGCTCGTCGCTTCGATGCGGAGCTCTCAACGAGCATCGACGTCACCTTTCCGTCGATTCGCGCATCGGTTGGTTCGATTCATCCAGTTCGGCAGATCGTCGAAGACTGCTGCGCCTACTTCGTTCGTCACGGTTTTGCCGTCGTTATCGGCCCGGAGGCGGAGCCGGATTACTATAACTTCGATGCGCTCAACATTCCCGGCGATCATCCCGCGCGCGAGGGCTTCGACTCGTTTTGGCTCTCCGATACGATGCTGCTCCGCCCGCATACTTCACCGATGCAGATTCGAACGATGCAGCACCATCGGCCGCCGATTGCCATCGTCGCACCCGGTAAATGCTTCCGTCGGGATGCGGTCGATGCGCGGCACCTCTTTCAGTTTCACCAAGTCGAGGGACTGCTGGTCGCCGAGGGCATTCATTTCGGCCACCTCAAAGGAATGCTGACCGGCTTATGCCGCGAGCTTTTCGGAGCCGAGCAAAGCGTGCGCTTTCGTCCCTCGTATTTTCCGTTCACCGAACCCAGCGCCGAGGTAGACACGACGTGCCCGAAGTGCCGCGGCGAGGGCAGCCGGTGCGGTATGTGCGGCGGCTCGGGTTGGATCGAACTGGGCGGCGCGGGGATGGTTCATCCCAACGTGCTGCGTGAAGTCGAGTACGATCCGGAGCGTTACTCGGGATGGGCGTTTGGTTTCGGAGTGGAGCGCTTGGGTCTAGCCCGTTACGACGTCGACGACGTCCGCCGCTTCGTCACGAGCGAACCGAACTTTCTCGCGCAGCTGAGTTGACGAGCGAGGCCGCGTGCGCGTACCGATAAGCTGGCTTCGCGAGTTCGTGACGCTTCCGCCGGACGATGCGATTGCGCAACGTCTCGCGATGCTTGGCTTTCCCGTGGCGGAGGTCGAACGCCGTCCCAAGATCACCGGCGTCGTCACCGGCCGAATCGCCACGCTCGCTGCGCATCCAAATGCCGATCGGCTGCAGGTCGCGCAGATTGACGTTGGGCAGGCCGCTCTGCTAACGATTGCCACCGCCGCGACAAATGTCGCCGCCGGTCAAACGATCGCGGTTGCGACGATCGGAGCGCAGCTTCCGGGGCTGACGATTGCCCCGCGCACCATGCGGGGCATCGCATCGCAGGGCATGATGATCTCGGCCGAAGAGCTTGCGCTGCCGGCCGACTGGTTCGAAGACGGCATCATGCAGCTCGAAGCCGGGCGCACTCCGGGAGTCGACGTCGTCGAGCTCTTCGGGCTCGATACGCTCGTGCTCGACGTCGAGATCACGACGAATCGCCCGGACTCGATGTCGATTCTGGGCTTAGCACGCGAGCTCGCCGCGTCGTACGACGTCCCTTTGCGGCTCCCGTCGTTCGCGAATCCGGGGCACGATGCTGCGCCCTCGGACGAGACGCCCGCGGTTTCGATCGAATCGCGCGATTGTCACCGCTTCGTCGCGCAGCGCATCGACGGCGTCCGCGTAACGGATGCGCCGGATTGGATTCGCGTCCGGCTCGCGCTGACCGGACAGCGTCCGATCAACAATCTGGTCGACGTTTCGAACTACGTGATGCTCGAAACGGGACAGCCCTTGCACTTTTACGATGCAGGGTCGATCCGCGGGGGGCGCTTGATCGTGCGAAGCGCGCTGGAGGGCGAACGGATCGTCACACTCGACGGTCTCACGCGAACGCTCTCGCCGCAGGCGCTCGTCATCGCCGATGCGGAACGAGTGCTCGGCCTGGCCGGACTAATGGGCGCCCAGGCAAGTGAGGTCAGTCCCACGACGACCGCAATCGTGGTCGAGGCGGCTTCCTTTGACGGTGCGCGCGTGCGCCGGACGAGCAACGCGTTGGCATTGCGCAGCGAGGCCTCAGCGCGTCACGAAAAATCGCTCGCGCCCGCCTTGACCGATCTCGGCGCTGCGCGCGCCGCCGTGCTCTTGAGCGGTCTTGGAGCGACGGTCCATCGCCCGGTCGCATACGGCGCCGAGATTACGCGTGCCCCGGCGATCGTGCTGAAGATTGCCGACGTGCAACGTCTGCTTGGTCTCCCGCTCGGCGTGCAAAACGCGGAGCACCATCTCGCGGCCCTGGGCTGCGAAGTCGCGCCTCTCTCGACCAACGCCCGCCCTGAGCTTGTCGAAGGGCTCGCCGTGACCCCGCCGCCATGGCGCCGCGATCTTACCATTGCCGCGGATTTGATCGAAGAGATCGCGCGCATCGAAGGGTACGACCGCATCCCCGCAATCGTTCCATCGGTTGCTCCGCATGAGATTTCGAGCGCGGCGTATCTTCTCGAAAGTCGCGTTGCTCGGACCTTGAAGGGGGTGGGATATCGCGAGATCGTCACGCATTCGCTACGCGGCGCGGGCGCCGTCGAGGTTCGTAATCCCCTCTCGGAAGAGCAGCGCTTCTTGCGCGCGTCGCTCGTACCGGGACTGCTCGAATATCTCGGCGCGAACGCCATGCCGCTGCGCGTCTTCGAGATCGGAGAGGTCTTTGGCGGAGCGCCGGATGCGCTCGACGAGCGGTGGCAGCTCGCCTTTGGCTTTTCAGCCGAACCGCACGACGAACCGCCGTGGAGCGATTCGCGTTTTCTTACGCTCAAAGGCGATTGCGAGGTGCTCTTGCGCGACGTTACGGGGCGCGATGGCGAGATGACGGCTGCAGTGCAGGACGGCTTTCACCCGGGAAAGACCGCGACCGTAACGCTCGAGGACCGGGAGATCGGCTATCTGGGCCAAACCGATCCGCGCTCGGCAAAGACGTACGACCTGCGCCGGCCGGCCTATCTGTGCGTGATCGACCTGCGCCTTCTCCCGGCATATCGAACGCCGCGCTATCGCGTACCCTCGAAGTTTCCCTCGACCTATCGCGACGTCGCCGTCGTAGTCGATACGAGCGTGAGCGCGGGCGCGATCGAGCGCGCGATTTCGAGTGCGCTCGGCGCTATCTGCACCGGTGTCCGCGTCTTCGACGAATACCGCGGCCCTCAAGTGGATGCGCGGCGCAAGAGCCTGGCGACGCGCGTCACGCTGCAGCGGTTCGATGCGACGATCACCGACGAAGAGGCCGACGCTGCCGTATCGCGGCTGCTCGAGGCTCTTCGCACGCAGTTTGGAGCCGAGATCCGCACGTGATCGCCGGGGTCGCATGGCCCGATCTGATTATCTTCATCGTGCTCGCAATCGCGACGTACAAGGGTTGGGCGCGCGGGTTCGTCTCGGAGCTCGGGGGAGCCATTGCGATAGCGGGGGCGTTAGTTACGCCGTGGTTTTACAACGGAAGCCTCGACGAGCAAATCCAGGCGGTAACCAAACTCGGCCCGGGCTCGGCGCACGTCGTCGGCATGTTCGGCACGGGGCTTCTGACGTACGTCGTCATTCTTGTGGTGGCGCGACTGCTCGGCCGTATCGCCAAGCTTCCGGTGCTCGGCCTCGGTAACGCACTCGGCGGCGGCATCATCGGGTTCGCGAAGGGAGCGATCCTTTTATGGCTCGTCCTCTTTATCTCGCTCTTCTTTCCGCTCTCACGCGATATCCGCGACGACCTGCATCGTTCGAGCCTAGCCCCCTACCTCGTTATGTACGACGGACCGCTGGACGACGCAATGCTTTCGGCAATTCCATGGTTCGCTCGTCCTTTCGCGATGCCGTTCTTCAAGAGACACCACTTGTAACGCGGCCCGAGAGCGACTCAATTGCTGCACCCGTCGCGCAACCTGCCTCGACAGGCGCGTCCAGCTCGATCAGTGCAAGCTCGATCGCGCCGATCGCGCCGATAAGATCCGTTTCGCCGATCTCGCCCATCGTACCGAAGCGCACGATCTTTCCCGCGAGTTCGGCCTGACCGCCGGAGAGCACCACCCCATACTCTTCGCGCAGCTTCTTCAGCAACGCCGAGGGATCGATGCCGTTCGGCGGATAGGCCGCGACGACCGTGTTCGAGTGGGCACCCGGTTGCGAGAAGAGCGTGAAGCCGAGGCGTTCCAGTCCGGCGCGTACCGCCGCGGCAAAACGGGCGTGTCGAACGAACGCGGCATTCATTCCATGCGCGGTGTAGCGTTGCAGCGCCACATCGAGCGCATAAAGAATCGAGATCGGCGGCGTCCACGGCATCTGGCCGAGCCGCGCCGACTCGATCGCCCGCGCGAGATCGAAGTAGAAGCGCCCGATGCGCGCGCCGGCAAGGCGCTTGGCCGCCCGCTCGCTGATCGCAATCATCGCCACGCCCGGCGGCGCCGCGAGCGCCTTCTGCGACGCGGCGGCGACCGCATCGTACCCCCAGCGATCCATCAAAAACTCCGACGCGCCCAAACCGCTGATTGCATCCACCAGCGAAACCGCACCGTGCGCACGCACAATCGGCGCAAGTGCGGCCATGTCGTTAGCAACCCCGGTCGAGGTCTCGTTCGCAGTCAGCAAGACGCCCGCGATCGTACGCTGCTCGTCCGCTTCGAGCCGCGCTTGAAGCGCTCGCGGATCGAGCGCGGCGCCCAACGGCGTCTCGAGCATCTCGACGACGCAGCCGTAACTCGTCGCGATCGCTGCAAAGCGTTTACCGAAGGCGCCGACAGCGCACGAGAGCAGCCGATCTCCCGGCGAGAAGAGGTTGACTAAAGCGGCCTCCATCGCTCCGGTTCCGGAACTGCCGAGCAGCGCGAGATCGCCGCTCGTACCGAAGATCGGTCGCAGCGCGGCGGTGATGCGTTCCAGCATCGCGGCGAAATCGGGTCCGCGATGGTCGATGAGAGGACGGCCCAGCGCCTCGAGCACGGGCTGCGCGACGCTGACCGGGCCGGGAAGGAATAGCAGTTGCCTTGACATGGAACTACCCAGTTCTATGAACGCCAAGAGCATCCGCCTAACCGAACTCTCGGCGTGCGCCGGTTGTGCGGCAAAGCTCGGCGCCGCCGAACTGCGCAGCGTTATGGAGCGCGTGTCACCTGCAACCGATGCGCGCGTCCTAGTCGGATACGGCGACAGCGACGATGCCGGCGTCTATCTCCTGCAGGAGAATCTCGCGCTCGTTCAGACCGTCGACTTCTTTACGCCGATCGTAGACGATCCGTACGACTTCGGCCGCATCTCGGCGACCAACGCGCTCTCCGACGTTTATGCGATGGGTGGGCGTCCGTTGAGCGCACTCAATATCGTCGCCTTTCCCGAGGACTTGGATCTTTCGATCCTCGCCAGCATCCTCAATGGCGGGGCCAGCGTCGCGCGCGACGCCGGCGTCGCGATCCTCGGCGGTCACACGATCAAAGACGCAGAGCCGAAGTACGGAATGGCCGTGACCGGCATCGTCGACCCGCACCGCATCGTGACGAACGCCGGCGCGCAACCGGGCGACGTGCTGGTGCTCACAAAGCCGCTCGGAACCGGGATCCTGACGACCGCACTCAAGCGCGGCGCCATCGGCGAATCCGCGCTCGGCCACGCCGTGCAGTGGATGACGACGCTCAACGCGGCCGCCTCCGAAGCGATGCTCGCCGCAGCCGCGCATGCCGCTACCGACGTCACCGGTTTCGGACTGCTCGGCCACGCCGAAAACATCGCGCGCACCTCGCGAGTTCGGCTGGTTATCGAGGCGGGACGCGTGCCGTTAATGCACCACGTGCTCGAGTTGATCGAGGCTGGGGTCGTTCCCGGCGGTACGCGTCACAATGCCGAAACGCACGCCGCCTTTACCCTTTTTGCGGAAGCCGTGCCCGCAAGCATGCGTCTCGCGCTTTCCGACGCGCAAACTTCGGGTGGATTGCTCATCGCTATCGGCGCCGAGCGAGTCGACACGCTTCTCGAAGAGCTGAGCGCGCGCAACTGCTTTGCCGCCGTCATCGGCAAAGTGTTGCGGGGCAGCGGCGTAGCGGTTACGTCTTAGTAAACGGCGTTGGGGAAGTCGACGGCCGCGCGGGGCTCTTTGAGGCCATTTCCGGCGCCGAGCACCGTCAGGTTCTTTCCGGCCGGATAGCTCACTACCGTAACCTCGTTGGTCGCATTGTCCGTCACGAACGCTCGCGTGTTGGCCTCGTTCAGCCTCACGCTGAGGGCGCCCGAGAAGCCCGACCCGATCTTCACGGCAGCGTTCGCGTGGCGCGGATCGATCACCAGGACTTCGGTCCCCTCGGCAACGAGCAGTTTGCCGTTTTTATCCAGCGCGACGCCGCCTGGGGCAGAGCTCGTCGTTAGCGCCTTTGCCTTGCAAGAACCGCTCAAGCCGCCGCGATATTCGACGACATTCAGCGGGCCGAACGGCTTCCCAAAATAGGCCGCGAAAACGTTCCCGCCCGAATCGACGGCAAGGCCGAAAATGACGCCGGCCGCGGTGCAGGTGGCGACGGTTTTATTGACCCCTTGGGCATACTCATTCATCGAACCGTTCTCATCGCCCTCAAAGAGGTTGCCATGGGCGTCGACCGCGACGGAGTACGGGTTTTGCATCCCTTTACTGTAGGTGAAGCTTGGCGGCCCGGTCTTGCCCGCAGCGTATTCGGTCACGTCTCCGCCGTCGGTATTGGCGACGTAGAGTCTGCCCTGTTCGTCAAGAACCACGTCGACCGGACCGGCGATCCCATCCGTAATGCTGCCGGCGCTTTTGTAGCTCGAGTTGCCGAGCAGCTCGACCGCGTTGGCGCCGAAATCCGCAACGTAAAGATCCTTCGGCGATTTGGCGGCGGCGAAGGCCAAGGGCTGCACGAAGGAGGTCGAGCCTTGCGTCTCGCCGGCGCATCCTGCAAACAACGAGGTGCCGAGCACGGCGGCGAGCAGCGCGAGATGACGGACGCTTCGCGTGATGGGCGCTCTCCTCACCGTTTTACCTTCCCTTTTCGCTCGGCTGGGCGTCTGACCAAACCGTTGCGCCGTTTCGCCAGACCCGTGCGCGCGCGCAATGGCACGACGTTATTCGCCTTCCCATTCTCGATCCCCAGCGGCACCGGAGAAATCACTCGCTTGCCGAGCGCGTGATGGAGTACTTC
>JBAPZS010000012.1:0-1561 GCA_049285355.1 Candidatus Cybelea sp.
CTCGAGGCGTTGACGCGCGACGCCGAGGCGCTGCTCGTCGAGCTCGAGTTACCGCATCGCGTCGTCGCGCTCTGCGCCGGCGACACCGGCTACAACGCCGCGAAGACGTACGATATCGAGGTGTGGATCCCGAGTGGCCGCAGCTATCGTGAGATCAGCTCGTGCTCCAACTGCACCGACTTTCAAGCGCGCCGAGCCGGGATACGCTTTCGTCGCGAGCCGGAGGCAAAGCCGGAGCTGGTTTACACGCTCAACGGTTCGGGTTTGGCGATCGGCCGAACGCTCGTCGCGATTCTCGAGAACTACCAGCAGCGCGATGGAACGGTAACGGTCCCGAAGGCGTTGCAGCCCTACGCCGGCTTCGCTCGGATCGCGCCCTAAGAGACGTCCTGGATTATTTGAAGCAGCACTTCCCGGTCGAGACACCGGATGTGCCCGTGCTCGCGGCGTAGCGCCTTACGCGATTCGAGCTCCGCGATGGCGCGGGCGGCGACCTCTTTTACCGTGCCGCCGGTCGCGGCGATCTGCGACTGCGTGATCGTGGATAGTGCCGCCGACGCTGGGACCAGTCCGCGCTCGGGCATCGCGTACGGAAGAAGCACGCGCGCGATGCGCCCGAGAATCGGTAACGATCCCTGGACGCTGAGCGCATCGGCGAGTAAGCGCACTCTCTGCGCCAAAACGATGCCGAGTGCGTTGGTCAGCTCGGTGTAGCGCGCGGCGATGCGCGATACGATGTCCCACGGCAACTTGAGGATATGCACGGACTTCGAGAAAACGTTGATCCGCGACATCTTCAGGCCGCGATCGAAGTACTCGGCAACCCCGAAGAGCTCGTATGGAAAAATTTCGTAAAGGATTCGCTCGCGCTCGCGACCGCCGCCGTTGGCGCGCGCAATGATGCCTTCGGTTACCATTCCGATGAACGGCCAGTCGGCGTTTGCTGCGACGAGCGTCTGTCCGCGGCGTCCGGTCTGCCAGACGGCGGCGTCGGCCAGCTCTTCGCGCACGCCGGCATCGAGTGCGGCAAAGGCGGAGCAGCGGCTGAGATGTTGCGCCGCAGAGTTGCGGTCGGTCGATTCGATCGCTCGGTGAGTCAGGCGCAGATGCCACATACGGCTGGCGACACGGCGCGCCTCGACGACGAAGCGGTCGGGGCGATCCTGCGTGATGCGCGCGGATAACGCGCGCGGTTCGTTCTCCGTTATTAGCGTAATGGAGCCTCCCGAAGGAAGGCGGTCGAGAACGTTTCTCAGCAATTCCGGGCGTTCCCAAGCAGGAAGACCGCGGAGGTCCATTTCCGAAGGTTGTGCCACGCCCGTCACGTTCTCGGCGGCTTAAGCGCTCTACTCCCTGTGAACACTGAATCGAGAGGAGTTCGAATGGTACGGTCTCTGGTACGCCTGGTAAGCTGCATCGCACTTGGAAGCACGGCCCTGCTTGCAACGCCGAACATCGCGTCGGCGCAGCAGACGCCGGCGCCGGCATCGATACAGTACTTCACGACGGCCATCACTTCCGTCTACGGGTCCAAGTACCCGATCACCGGGCGCCTCGATCT
>JBAPZS010000013.1:0-1584 GCA_049285355.1 Candidatus Cybelea sp.
TCACGTTGAACGCCCAAGTAATTGCCTCGGGTAAAACGCCGCGCGGCCGCTCGATCATCGCCTACGGTGCAACGGCGACGATCGACCGCACGCAGTGGGGCATGACCTACGGCCCGCTAATCGTCGGCAATTCCATCGACATCTCGTTGAACGTCGAAGCCGACGCCCCGCAGAGCGTTGGAGCACCATAGCCTAGGCACTATTTCCGTTCCTTGAAACCGATTAGAAACTTAGGGCCGAGACGAGGGAGACAGCCGCCCCCAAAGAAACTGCTGGCCTGTGAGGCCGGCTTGAAGCGATTATTACTCGCGCAGATTTGCGTAACCGTCCTGCTCGCCGGCTGCGGCACGCAAACGCCGACCGCCATCTCGCCGCCGGCGCTGCCGGCAGCTTCAGGTCTGCGCCCGCTCGGTGCGAAGGCGCACCGGGTCGACCATGTGGTGATCATCATTCAAGAGAATCGCTCGGTGGACAACTTGTTCAACGGGCTTCCCGGTGCCGACACCGTCCGATACGGCAAAGCGACGCGAGGCCGCACGTTCCGGCTGCGGCTCGTCTCGCTCGTGGCGCCGTACGACCTCTCGCATCGGCACCAAGCCTTCGAGGCGGAATACGACAACGGTTTGCTCGACGGCTTCAATCGCGAGCGAAGCGACTGCACGCCAAAGCAAAAGTGTCCGCGCAAAAAGTTCCGCGCCTACGGCTACGTGCCCCAATCTGAAGTGCAGCCGTATTTTACGATGGCGGAAAGGTACGGTTTTGGCGACCGCATGTTCCAAAGCAATCAAGGTCCGAGCTTTCCGGCACATCAATATCTCCTGAGCGGAACGTCGACGATAGACCAGCACTCGTTGCTGCGCGCCGCGGAGAATCCCGAACGGCCGGGCGGAGGCTTTACCGGTGGTTGCAATTCTCCGCCTGGGTCGCACGTCGCAGTGATCGATCCGCAGGGCGAAGAAAACCAGACGGTCTATCCGTGTTTCAAGCGGATCTCGCTCATCGACTTGTTGGTCGAAAAATCGTTGTCGTGGCGCTACTATGGCCATCATAAGTATGCCGGTCTTTGGAACGCTCCCGATGCAGTTCAGCATATTCGAGACAGCGCGGAATACCACCACGACGTCGTGACGCCCCCCACGGCAATCCTCGATGACGTCGCGCGGGGCGATCTCGCCACGGTTACCTGGGTCACTCCGACTGTCAAAGCGTCAGACCACCCCGGCGGCACTGACGGCACGGGCCCCGCGTGGGTTGGGAGTGTCGTCAACGCCATCGGGAAGAGCAAGTTTTGGGACGACACGGTGATCTTTGTGGTTTGGGACGACTGGGGCGGCTGGTACGACCACGTCCCGCCGCCGATCTACAACTCGTACGAGTTGGGCTTTCGCGTTCCGCTCATCGTGATCTCCGCCTACGCAAAGAAGGGCTACGTTTCGCACCGCCAGTACGAGTTCGGGAGCATCCTCAAGTTCGTCGAAAAGACCTTCAACTTGGGTTCGCTCGGGACGACCGACGTGCGCGCCAACGATCTCGGCGATTTCTTCGACTACGATGCGCCGCCGCGCAAGTTCGTACGGATTCCCG
>JBAPZS010000014.1:0-11862 GCA_049285355.1 Candidatus Cybelea sp.
CGTCCGCGTGAACGTTTCTCCCAATCGCTCTACCACGACCGCGACGCTGTAGATTCCGGCCGGCCAGACCGCAGGCTGGTTCGGAATCTGGACACTGAGGGCCGAGGCCGTGCCGCCAGGTTCCGGCGTAACCACGACCGGTGCGCTCCACAGCGGGTGCGCGAACTGGACGCCGACGCTCGTGCCGTCTAAGTTGAAACCGGCGAGCGCCACGATGTCGCCGAGCCGCGCGCTCGGCTGTTGGTTTGGCGGCGCGAGCGAGACCAGCGTCGGCAGCGGCGGGGTAAGATTAGCCTGCGACGCGATCCCGCTGTCTTGCGGACCACGGGTCAAAACCGGAAGCGGCGCCGACGCGGAGCGCGTGCTCTCGATCAGCAAAACCGAGACTTCGTATGCTGCCGAGAGCCGGTATTGCATCGCAAATCCCGTCCACAACTTCGACAGCTCGTCGATGGACAAGGGATGAAACGTAATCCGAATGTGTTCGATTTGGGAAGCGAGATCGTTGTCCGGGAGCAGCGTCTGCGTCGCCGCCGCAATGTCGGCGCCGCTCAGGATCGGGTGATCGTACAGGATGCTCATCGCCTTGCCGAGCAGCTCATGCCCAAAAGGCTGCGCCACGTCATCGTCTTTCCCGAACGCCGTGACGAGAAAGTAGACGTTGATCGGAAGCGGCGAAATCGCGAGCTCGCCCGACGCCACCTGGAGCGGCATGTCCGAGTTCACAAAGGCGGCGTTCCGCACGACCATGTAGAGAAAGAGGTTGAGCTGATTATTGCTGTTCGCGCCGCGTGCTTTATCGAGGGGCAGAATCGTCACGGTCGTGTCGCTGAGATCGGTTTGCAGCACGACGTTCTGCTGCAGGATGGCTTGCAGCGTCGCGGTCGTCGCGGCGATTGCCAAGGAGTTGCTCATCGTCGCTGTTCCGTGCGCGACCGCAGGTACTCGTCGAGAGCCATGACTGCCGGCTTCTTGGCCGGACGGCTTCGGGGAGCAGGCGCCGGAACGGCACGTACCTCAATCCGGCCGATGCTCACGTGCACCGTCGTCTCGGCGGCCGGCGCGATCCGTGAGCGGCGCGAGATCTCCGGCATCGCACGAGCACGCGCGACCGCAGCTGGAGCCGGCGGCCGTTCTCGTGCGACGACCGGCCGCAGCGCGACCGCCTCAACCGCGGGTCTCTTCGGGCCTTCCTTATAGAGAGGATGGTCCTGATAGAGATGGTGGTCTTGCGGTTCGGGGCCGGCCGGCACCGCAGCCGACGGCCGTGCTGCGACCGCGGAGCCAACGTGCGACGCGTCGGCAACTTCGGGACGTTCTTCGCGTCGCACGACTGCCGCAGCGTGGCGCTGCAGCACCGGCGGGATCGGGCCTAATTCATCGGTAGGTGGTTGCGAAGCCCGAGTCGATTCGTGCGGAATCTGCACGTTCGCACCGTTGCGCTTGCGAGCAGGAACGGGCCGCTCGGAGTCGTGAGGGGCCGAGGCGTGCGTGTCGGTAGCGCGAGCGGTTGAAGGTCGCGATTCATCGCCGGGCGGACGCGTTGGCGGGACCTCGGCCTCGACACTTTCGGGAGGCAGTGCCAAGCTCTCAGGAGTTGACTCAAATATAAACGGCAGCCGCGGTTGCACCAAAAGGCGGGGCTCGTAGATGCTCGCGGTGAGGTTTGTGAAGAAGTCGCTCACGCGCCGACCATCTGCAAGTACTGTCGACGACGCGCGTCACTCAAACTGAGGATCTCGCGTTCGGCCCAACCGTAGGCCCCGGCAAGAACGTGGACGTCGACAAATAGGCGACCAGCCCAGCGTTCGATTTCGGTCCACAAGAAAAGCACGATGTCAAAGGGGGCGGTACAGTTGGCGCCGCAAGACGGACACCTAAGCGCCAGCTGCACGTCCGCCTGCGGATCGGCTTCAGCGAGGCGCCGTGCCGCCGCGGTCACGAGGTGGTGCGGTAATGGTTCGCTGCTCGAGCCGCCGCGCACGCGGGTGGCGACGACGCAATGCTCGAGGAGTACCGACGCCGCACGCCCGACGCTCGCGGCGCGCGAAGCGGCGAGCAGATCGCGGCTATCGGGCAGACGCAACTCCACCTCGTACTCGCCCTCGCGGAGCATTAGTTCCTCGCTTGTTGCGGCGCCACCAAGCAAGTCGTGCGCAACAAAGTCGAGATCCAGGCGCTGACCGCAGGCAACGCAAACGGCGACACCCGTGAATTGCGAACCGAACAACGCTTCGCGCAACGCGAGCAACCGGCGATTGCGTTCTCCGACGCAAAGGCTCGCCAAATATTGCGGATCATCCTCCGGCGACGCCAGGGCGAGCAAGATCAGCCCGCGCTCGACCGGGCCGCGATCGAGCCCGCGCTCCCACGCCCCTAGCAATTCGCTCGCCGAAGGGACGCGCACGAGACGCTCAGCTCGTTGGCGGAGTAAAGCTCGGCTCGGTCGGCTCCGTCACCGAGATGTCGCGTTCCCAGCCCTCATTCTCAAGCTTGATATGCTGAATCGCGACCGCGTTTGCATTAGCGTCGAGGTCGGGGAGCGCCAAGTACTCGGAGACCCAGCAGCGATATACTTTCCACGCGAGCGCGAGTTGGCCGGCCTCGTTGTAGAGCTCGATGATGATGTCTTTGCGAAAATCCTTGAGGGAGACCTCGGAGCCGAGTCCGGCGCCAATTTGCCAGACCTTACCGGCCCAAACTTCGAAATCGGTGTCGTTCGTCACGCCACGTTCGAGCGTAATCGGGTCGAACTCGTTGCGTCCCGGCGACTTCCGGCTCGTCGATGGGTCGCCGCCCTCACGATGCTTTACGACTTCGGTCGTTCGCTTGAGGCCGCCGACCTTGCTGATCCCGGCGACGTAGCGTCCGTCCCACTTCACGCGAAACTTGAAGTTTTTGTACGGGTCGAAACGCTGGGCATTGACGGTGAACTCGGCCATGATGCGCTCCTCAGCTCGCGATTTGTCCGGCCATTTGCTGGATTTGAATGACCACGAACTCGGCCGGATTCAGCGGGGCGAACCCCACGATGATGTTGACGATACCGAGGTTGATGCTAGCCTGCGGGTTCGTCGTGTCGTCGCACTGGACGAAATAGGCTTCTTGCGGCGTTTGCCCCTGGAACGCTCCTTGCAGAAATAAGGTCTGCATGAAAGAGCCTACGTTCAAACGGATTTGAGACCACAACGGCGCGGCGTTCGGTTCGAAGACGACCCACTGCGTGCCGCGGTAGAGACTCTCTTCAATGTAGAGTGCGAGCCGCCGGATCGGAATGTACTTGTACTCGTCGGCCATCTGATCGGCCCCAAAGAGCGTACGCGCACCCCAGCTGACCGGCCCGTAGATCGGGAAATTGCGCAGGCAGTTGATCGCGAGCGGGTTCAGCACGCCGTTCTCAGGATCGGTCAGCGTGTATTCGAGTTTTTGGACGCCCGTCAGCGTCGCCTCGGTCCCGGCGGGTGCCTTCCACACGCCGCGCGAACCGTCGGTCCGCGCCCACAGACCGGCCGAGGTTCCGCTCGGAGCGACTATTCGCAGGCGGAAGCCGTTCAGCGGATCGGCGATATCCATGCGCGGGAAATAGAGCGCTGCGTTGCGGCTTCGAAGGTCGGCGTTCGCGTCGAGCCACGTCATGATCGGCTCGAGCGTGTCGCGCACTGCGTCGTGCTGCGGCACGTCGAGCACGTACATCGCTCGACGCGTGGTGCATAGACTCGTTGCATCGGTCGCTACCTGCGCTGCCGTAACGTCGGGGAGATTCATGGTCGCCGGGACGCACAGGATGTTGAACAAGTCCACGTTCAGCAGCGCGTACATTCCCGTCTTCGCGAGCGGATCCCCGATCAACCCTAAGGCGACGCCCGTCGAGTCACCGCTGGGATCCCACTTACCGTCGCTGCCCGTTTGCTGGCCGCCACTCGGCAGCACTTGAGCCTGAACCGCCTGTCCCCCGAGCGCGTATTGCTGAACGTTCTCGGCCGCCGCCAAGAACCCGAGTTTGAACGCCAAACCCGCACCCGCGTCGGTTAGCTCAAGATAGTCGGCCGGATTTGCCGTACCGGACTTGACGATCAGATAGGCTTGGGTTGACGCGCTCCCGGCCACCGTCACCGTAGCATTCGGAAGCGCCGCGGTCCCGCCGCTTTGGATGCCGCGCAGCAGCGATTGCAGTGCCGCCGCCAAGCCGCTCAACGTTGTCGGAACGGTGCCGAGCGCGGCGGTTGCTCCAAACGACGTCGCCCCCAGCGCGACATCCACTGTGTCGGTACTTGATAGGCCGAGCGAAGCCTTCGTAGCAGCGTTGATCAAACCTAGCGCTGAGACTGCTATCGCCTCGCTGGCCGTGCCGGTTTGCGCCGGACGGCTGCCGGTGCTTCCAGAGCTTTCGGTGAGAACGATCAGTTGCGAGGCCGCGTTCACGATTGCGGCCGCGTCGTTCGATTTCGTGGGGTCGATAAGTAAGTTCTGATACCGTTCCGTTGCCACGACGCTCTGGGTGCCGCCGGTCGACGAGATCTCCGTTACGGTTAAGTTAAAGAGACTGGTCGGATCCGTCGTGTTGTAGTCGACATCGAGGCGAAGGTTGCCGCCCCATGCGCCGGCGTCCGCGGCAGTTGCGGTAAGCAGCGTCGTTCCGCCGGCCTGGTTTGCGAGAGAAATAGCCGCGGTCGTGGCGGCGTTCGCAGGCGTGCCGGAGGTGACGCGCACGACGTACGCCTCGGTCCCGCCATTCAAAAAGAACTGCTGCAAGGCGTAGCTGGCCTCGCTGCGCGTGTCGAGGCCGCCAAAGTTTCTCTCGACATCCGCGAAGCTAAATACTTGAACCGCCTGGTTCATGGGGCCCGATGCAAAAAAGTCGACAAATGCACCGATCGAGGTGGCGACGCCCGTAATCGTACGTACGCCGCTCGGAATCTCCTCGATGTAGACGCCCGGATAAGTCACTGCGACAGGCATCGCTCCGCCCTCTCTTGCTTCTTCGTTACCGTGAAATCACGAGACCCAGTTCGTTCGCGACGTCGAGCAGCGGCATTCCACCCTGGAGATAGGCCGTCGTCCCCGAGGCTTCGGTACGAAGACTCATGCGGATCGTTTTGCTCCCTTCGCGCCACACCGAAATCGTGAACCTGCCGTGAACGCCGTCGAAACGCGTCGTTCCGCCGATCGGCTCAAAGAACAGCATCAGACCCCCGTCTTTGCTGCTCGCCGAGACGATTGCCGCAAAACGTTCATCCACCGCGACACGGCTTAACCGACATGCACCAATCATGCCGTACCGCCATCACGAATGAGCCTCGTGCGCCTCTCGGGAAACGGCGGCCACGGCTCTTAGCGGGCTCACCGGATGCTAACTGATACCTCACCGGCCAAACGTGCGCGCGCTCACCTGCCATACGTGCGCGCACTCACCTGCCGCTCGTTTGACTGTCGCGCGGGGCCCGTGGTAGCATAAAATCCCTGCTTGGGGCCTACTGTGGAGTAGCATCGTTATGACCGCGCCGACGCTATCAGTACGCTGCCTTGGGAGCTTTGAGTACCGTGGGGATGGTACGTGGCAGTCGGGGCCGGCATTCAAGCACGGTCGCGAGTTCTTGGAGTATATGACCGCGTATCCTCGTGCGCCCGCTTCGTACGAATTGCTCGCCGATGCGTTCTGGCCTGCATGCGAGGTCGGCAGCGTTCGACACCGCCTACATATGGCCGCTACCGGGGCCCGGGCGGCGCTACGCCGCGTTCTTCCCGCAGTCGATGCAATCCGCGTTCTTGCCAGCGCGTACGCGTGGGATCCACGAGTGCGCGTCGAGAGCGACTACCAGCAACTGTTGGCGTATTGTGACGACGGTACCGTCCAAGCAATGAAGCGCGGCGTCGCACTGTATCTCGGAGAGTTCTGCTCCGGCGAACGTGCCGAATGGATGTACGCGTTGCGCGCTCGAGCGGCGGTCGCTTACATTACGATGCTACAGGCGCTCGCCGAAGACGCTTTGGCGCGCGTCGACAACGCGGGTGCCCTGAGATACGCGCTCCAACTTATCGAAGCCGATCGCGGACACGAAGGTGCCACTCGGCTGGCGATGCGCGCGTTCGCCGGAATGGGCTGCCGAGGGGCCGCCCTCGAGAAATACGATGCCCTGCAACGCTGGCTTCGTCTCCATCTGGGCGTGCTGCCCGGCGTGGATACCAGAGCCTTGCGCGACGAGGTCGCCGGGGAAGCCTGAGCGAGCGGGTCATATGACGCTGCAACAGATATTAGACATTGCGATCGTCTTGTGCGCGATTTATGCGGGCACAAGCTGCCTTTGCTCCTGGGTGGTCGAGCGCATCGCGGCACTCCTTGCCCTGCGCGGTTGGAGCCTCTTTCGCGGAATTTCCAACCTCGTCGGTTCCTACGAGCTTGCAACTACGATCTTCAATCATCCGCTCGTGCTCGCAAACTCAGCGAAGCCGGATCGCACGGTCGACGCGGCTGCCGGCAGCTCCATTGCGCGCTTTGCGAGCGTCGCGCTGAGCCGGCCGCCGTCGTATCTCGAAGCCCGGAACTTTTCGAGCGCGCTCTGGCAGGCTCTCGGCGGCGAGCAACTCAGCGGCGCGTCGGGGACCAGTGAGTCGCAGGCAATCGCCGACGCGAGCGCCGGGGCGCCGGCGAGCTTTATCAACGCGCTGAAGACTGCAGTCACGGGAATGAACGACAATCAAAAGCTGCAGCAACAGTTGTCTTCGCTCCTCGCTCAGGCGGGCGACGACTACCCCAAACTGCTGGCAGCCACCGACGCGTGGTTCAATGCAGAGATGGACCGCGTTTCGGGTTGGTACCGGCGGCAGGCGCAACTGATCGTCGTCATCGTCGCGCTCTTCGTCGTGACGTTCTCCGGCCTCGATACGTTGGAGATGGTCCGCACGTTGTCGATTCTTTCGCCGACACAACTCTCGTCGATCGCGGACACCGAACAAACGCGCGTCTGTGTCTCGCCGTCGCCCGAAGGCATTTCGTGTCCCACACCGCCACCGTTGCCCGCCGGCCGGACAGCCCCGATGGGGGTAACGAACGGTCCGACCAGCCAGGAGCCTTTCGACGTCACGCAGTTCGCCCACATTCACTTGAGTATCGAGAATTGGAGTTGGAAATCGAAGACGAGCAGCGGACTTATATACTATCGTGCACCCGGTTTGGTGCTAACGTGGATCGCCCTTACGCTGGGCGGCCCATTTTGGTTTGATCTTCTGTGTTCGCTCGCCAACGCACGTGCCGCCGGCAAGAAGCCAGACGACAACGAGCCGCAAACCAAGTCAACGTAGGCGGCTCCACGCTTAGCGCCGAGTCGAAGGCCTTAGGGTGACAAGAGGCCCTATTTCCAGCGATCGCCGGCTTTGAGCACATATTCCTTGAACGTGTAGACCCACGGAATCGCGATGAGGCAAATTACCACGCCGAAAGCGCACGACGTGATGCTGTCCCAGGTGTCCGCGTCGACGCGGTGGCCGAGCCAGAGCGGCAGCGCAAACGAGAGCAGCCAGATGCTCTTCCAGGTAAACTCGAAGAAGAGCAACGGCAGCATCGCGACCGGATAACGGACGCCGAGCAGGCAGAGCAGCGTCAGCGCTCCCAGGAACGATCGCGTCACGCCGTGAGCCAGCTCGAGATCGCCGTGCTGGAATATCCCCGGCCATACCTGAAGGCCCATGCCGAACGCGATCAGCAGGTACGCGGCGCGCATCACGTAGAGCCGTATCACCGGAACCATCGGAGCCGGAGCGGCCGCCGGGGAAACGGCCGTCAAGGATGCAGTCGACATTCCTTACCTCCCGAGCACGCAGCTCGCTAAAGATACGCGCTGGCCTGTAGTGGTGTTTCAGCGCGAGCGTCTCAGTGCTTCGGTGACGCGCTCCAGATTCGGCGGTTTGCGGCTCCAACGGTAAATGGCTTCCCGGTCCCGGGCGGGCAGACGCCGCCGCCTCCGACGCAGCGCGGATAGCGCCAATGCTGCTCGCCGTCGACGTAATTCTCTCGAAGGACTCGATGTCGCCATTCGTAGTTCGAGCCGCATTCGTAGAAGAAAAAATCGTCCGGGTAGCACGCGGAATCCAAGCGCCAGTTGCGCTCCCGCTTTGGGTCGAGCGCCTCGCCGGGTGCGACGCGTTTGTAAATATCGCCGCAAAGGACGAAGCGGTGCGGCAGGTTCGGATCCCAACCCATGGAGGCTTGAACGATGCGATGAAGGCCGCCAAGCTTCGTGAACGCTGATACGAGAATGCGCCGCCAAACGGGTGGATTCTGCCCGTCGAGGTCGATCAGCAGTTGGGCTAGGTCCGGGTAATACACGCGCGCGCCAGCGTGCGCATCGGAAGCATCATCCGAACAAACGGCTCCTCATGAAGAGTTTGGAAGCTAAACCTGGCATAGAAGTTCCGCGCCTCGCGATCAAATGGGTCGGTAACGATCGCTACGCCACCGATCTCCTGAGCAACGCTCAAAGAGCGAACGAGGGCATCCTTGAGCAGAAACTTCCCGAGCCCTTTTCCCTGAAAATCTGATGCAATCCCCAGCTGTCCGAGGAGAATCATTGGAATCTCCTTGAGCCCCTGGACTCTGAGGGCGCGTGCAGTATTCTCGGCGAGCTCTGCGTCACGATAACTATGCTGAGCGAGTGTGTAGAATCCCAATATCCGCCCTGCGTGATCGGCACGCTCAAGAACGAACGTTGAGGATTTGAAGTATTTGGCGGATTGAGCGGCGGTCGATTTCAAATACGCGTCGACGCGCTCGTTTCCACAAGAAAAGTCCCCGCGGTCGTGCAGCTTAGGATCGAGCGGCACGACCCGGAGCTTTACCACCTCAGTCGTCGACCGCGAAGCCTCCGGGAGCCCCCGCCGCCATCAGCGCTACCAGGTCGTCCGTAGGCTGAGGCGGGTTAATGAGAAGATCGTAAAAGCGTCGGCGCATGGAATCCGTCACCTGCGAAACGCCATGCTCTTCGATAACACTATGCGCTGCGCGCAGCGCAGCATCGGCGATGAAACGTGTTAAATCACCGCCGGTTTCCAGTGCAGCGGCACGGGCGATAAAGTCCTTTTGCTCCGCAGTAACGCGCAGCGAGATACGGCCGCTTCGGCGGTGCAGGGTCGCGGGCATACGTCACCTCCTCCCGGCGTAAGCATAACCCCGGACCCGTTTGTATGTCAAGTGACTGACAGGCGGCTCGGGTTGACAAGGGGGGTCAGAGCCGTTCTAAAAGGGACTCGTCGTCTAGGCGCGCCAGGTCGGCGGGCACGCGGCCGCGGACGCGGGCTGCGAGCTGCGCCGCGAGTTCCATCCGACGATCGGGGACGAGCGAGTCGCGGCGTTCCAGAAACCGCTTGATCAGCGCGCGCTCTTCGCCGTCGAGGTATGCAGTTGGAGCATACACGGGCTCGGCTTCGCGGTGTGCGAAAGAGCGCGGCGCGGCTAAGCGCGCATCGCGCACGACGATGGTTCCGGCGGCGAGGTCGCCGAGCCGCTTATTCTCCCGCGAAATCAATGCGCTGATCGCCGCCAGAATGTAGTAGCCGACCAGCATTTCGCCGACGCGGATGAGGTTGCGAATCAGCGACGCGCCGAAGTCGATTGGATAGCCGCCGTCGCGAACGACGCGCAGGCCGAGGAGCTTCTTACCGGGAGTCTGGCCGTTCCAAAGCGCTTCGGAAAGGATAAAGTAGCCGAACAAAACCGCGAACGCGATGGCGATCACGAGAGCGATGGCGAGGCTTTCAGCAAGTTTGTCGGAGGCGAGCGGCGCGGCGGCTATTTTCAGATGCGACGCCGCGAGGGCGATTCCAAAGAATATCGCGGCCAGGGTTGCGATCTGGATTACTTGATCCACCGCGAGCGCGAGAAAGCGGCTTCCGAGTCCGGCGAGTTCGTAGTTGAATGCGATGCTCTCGGGCGTACGAACTTCGACGGTACGGTCCACAGCGGCCAGGTTCGACGGGCGCCGCTCGCTAACTCCTTATTGTTGACGCAAACTGCTTTCGTTTCGCGCCGATCGCATACGTGGGAGCGCCTCGACGCGCTGCTTACGCGCATCGAACGGCGCGGCGTGCGCGCGCTCTCGCCGGACGAGATCGCCGAGCTCGGGCGGCTCTATCGCGCTACGACCAGCGACCTCGCCTACGCCCAAGGGCGCGGCTTCGACCGCGCGCTGCTCGAGTATCTGAACCGGTCCGTCGCGCGCGCCCACGCGCACGTCTATGCGCGCGCCCCCGAAAGCGGTCTGCGGCGAATCGTCGATTTTTACGCGCAATCGTTCCCGCAAGAGTTTCGCCGCTCGTTAGCCTTCGTCGCCATCTGCACGGCGATTACCGTGGCAGCTACGGTGGTCGCCTACGTCGTGGTCCGCAGTCATCCGGCCGAGGCGTACGCGCTGCTGCCGAACGCATTCGTCCCGGAGACGATCCGTAAGAGTCTGCACGATTCGAACTTCGCGGTCGATCCGACCTTTGCACCGGCGATGTCGGCGATGATCATCGCGAACAACGTCAAGATTGCGATCATCGCCTTCGCCGGCTGCGTGACCCTCGGCGTGCTGACGGTCTACATTATCGCCTTCAACGGGTTGATGCTGGGCGGTATGGCGGCGCTCTTCACCAATGCCGGATTCGGCGCCGACTTCTGGGCCACGATCGCGCCGCACGGCGTTATCGAGCTGACGGCCATCCAAATTGCGGGAGCGGCCGGGCTGCTCATTGCCGCGGGCGTCCTCTATCCCGGCCGCCTCCGACGGCGCGACGCACTGGTGGCAAACGCGCGGCGTGCCGGAACGCTCATTCTGGGTGTCGCCTCGATGCTGATCGTGGCCGGCACGATCGAGGGGTTCATATCCCCGCGGCAGTTGCCGATCCCGGCGCGCGCTGCGGTCGGTCTCGTCACGGCGGTCGCGTTGATTCTGTATTTTACGAGCGCGGGCCGGCGGCCCGAAGCCGCTACAATAGACCGCGCCGCTTAACGCGCAGATACTCGTCGATCAAGGCCGTCGTCAGTTTATTGGCCGGCACGTCGATAACGATGGCACCGGAACGCTCGAGCATCGTCTTGGCGACGCGCCGTTCGTTCGCCAAGCCGAGCGCGACGTTCGCACGATAGGCTTCGCTTACGCTCTGCGGCTCGTGCGCGATCGCCGCACTCACCGCGCCGTCGTTCATGAAGACGCAGATCAGCACGTGGTGGGCGGCCAGCGAGCCCACTTCGGCCATCAACGCGGCCTGCGCGAGCGGATCGATCACGTCGGTCAGAAAGACGATCATCGAACGCTTGTGCAGGTGGTGACGGAGATAGGCGAAGGCCCGCGTGTAGTTTGACTCCTCGAACCGCGGCTCGAGACCGTAGAGCGTATCGGAGAGGCGCGAGACCGAGGAACGCGTCGAGCGGGGTGCGCTCGCCGTGATGATCCCGCGCGCGAACGCCACGAGGCCGACGCGATCGCTGGCCAGACCCGCGATCTTCGCCAGCGAGAGCGCCGCGGTAACGGCATAGTCGAGCTTGCGGCCACCGTTAATACGCGGCGTCATCAGCCGGCCGCAGTCCAACAGCAGCATCAGGTTTTGACTGCGCTCGACTTCGTGCTGCGCGACCATGAGTTTCCCGCGCCGCGCCGTCGCCTTCCAGTCGATGGTCCGCAGCGCATCGCCGTCGTTCCATTCGCGCAGCGACTCGAACTCGGTTCCGGCGCCGCGCAGTTGAATCCGGCGCAAGCCCGCCTCGATCAGCCGGTTGCGGACGTGGAGCGCGCCGTACCGCTCGACGGCCGCGAGGTTCGGATAGACGCGGATTGCTTGCGGGAGATTCGCGCGCCGTCGCCGCCGCACGAGGCCGAGGGGGTTTTCGTA
>JBAPZS010000015.1:0-3408 GCA_049285355.1 Candidatus Cybelea sp.
CGATCGCGCGCGGGGTGAGAACGTCCACCTCGCCGCGAGCGGGTCGCGCGACGCGGTGCGTGTAGCCGGAGTCGGACCACTCCAGCAGCTGACCGCCCAAGACGAGATGCGGTCTGCCCTCCCAAACGGCGTACGTGCCGTCGGGTAACGAGGCGAGATCCGCGCGCGAGGTTCGCTTCTTCTTCCCGTCGAGACGGTCGGCGTGCAGCCGGCGATCCATTGCGTCGGCATCGGCCGGGGTGCCGATGTGCTGCTGCCACAAGTCGCGGAAGCGATTGTAATCGGCGCGGCGGCACTCCGCGCACGGGCGATGTCCGGCGCTAAACGCGGCGGCTTCGTCGAGAAAAAAGAGCTCGGTGTAGCGATGCGGCGTCATTACCGCGCGCCGGCGGTTGCGAAACTCGAGCAGGCACGCGATCCAGCGCTTTACCTGAAACTGCGTGACGATACGGCGCTCGTCGTTATGGAGGATGCCACGGTTGCCCATCAAAAGGCCGCGTCCGGGGAGCGCGACGACGTCGCCGAATGGGGTGACGCGGTTTTGCAGCGGCATTCTGTGCCTGCGCGTTCGCCCAGGAGTTGGCTCTTCCCGCGCTAAAGGTGCCCTCACCCGGCTGCTTTTTCAGAAGGAGTATTTCGTGGTTCGTTTCCTAGTCATCTCGGCGTTTGCATTGGCGCTGACCGCCATGCCGGCCCTCGCCGATACCGCCGGTCCCATGGGAGCGATGCAGCTGCCGCCGCAACCAAAGGTTCGTCCCGCGGGAATGCCGGCCGGTTATCTCTTGGTTTCGCCGTGCATCGCGACGATGGGCGAACATTGGGTCAATCCCAGCAACTCAAGTGCGCCGATCTATGGCACGTGGAACGGCGAGGTCATCTTCACCGAGATTATGGTGCCGCTCAAAAATCTGAACAGCGGCGTGAGCTTTGCCAACATTGCAGCGTTGCCCGATCATACGATCGATCACGTTGACTTCAAGTTCGAGCCCAAGGGCCATTCCGGCATGCCGGTTCCGCATTACGATCTGCACGCGTACTACATTACCGCCGCGGAGCAGGCGACGATCTGTCCGGACGGCATTCCGGATCCGTCCATGAAGGCGACCAACCGCTAGCGATGCTTCTCAAGGTTTCGGTCGCCGCAATCGCGATCGTGCTCGGCGACGCGGCTGCGGCGCGCGCGGCGGTCGAAGTGGCGTTGGATCCGACGGGGCACCCAGTCGATGCGTGGGTTTATGCGAGCTCGGGCAACGCGGCGTTCAATCGTGCGGCGGTGCGTGCGGCGCGGGAGTCTACGCTTCGACGCGTTCGTCGATGGAGACGTTGTACAGGAATAGGAACTTGCCCCATTCGTCGGGGAGCGTATTGCGCTTGATCTGAATCCATGGGATGTATTTCGGCTGGCGCGGTTTGCGCTGGAGCGACATGTTCGCCTCGTGGGGCGTCCGGTTGTTCTTGCGGTTGTTGCAGCGCATGCACGCGCAGACCAGATTCTCCCAGGTGGATTCGCCGCCGCGGCTCTTCGGGATGACGTGGTCAACCGTCATCAACCGCTCGCCGCGCGTGCCGCAGTACTGGCAGGCGTGGTCGTCGCGGATCAGGACGTTCTTCTTCGTCAGGGCGACCCGTTGCATCGGGCGGCGGATGTAGTAGAGCATGCGGATAATCGAGGGCATGCGCATCTCGTAGGTCGGCGAGGCGAGCACGCGCTCGCGACCGTGCAGCATCTCCGCTTTGCCGGCAAAGATCAGCTTCACCGCGCGCTGGAAACTGGTGACGTTCAGCGCCTCGTAGGTGAAGTTTAGGACGAGCACCTCGGTCACGCCACGCTTCTCCGCGGGCTATAAAAGCGAGGCATTTAAGTGCCTCGCTTCCGAACGAACGTCATGCGCGTTTCGGTTAGCATTTGTGTTATAGCTAACCGCTCGTCAGGTCGTAACCTTTCTTTGACCCGTTCGAAGGCGGCCGTCGCGACATCGATGGCGACCTCTGCCGAAGGGTGGTCGGCCTGCCTGGCGTCATCCTCCGTCAAGTACGCGTGCGCCGCGAGCACAAGCGTCGCGATCACTTCGGTGAGCAACGCTTCGACCGCGGGAATCTGCCCTTGAAATCCCGCCTGTTCCGCTTCGGGAGGAGAGGCGGCTCCGGTAGACATCTCGACTCGAGATTTACGCCGCGGTGGGAGCCTTCCCTTGCTGCTCGACCATCTCGAGGAAGTACCGGTGCACGCGCGGGTCGTCGGTAAGTTCGGGATGGAAGGCGGTCGTCAACACGCGCCCCTGTCGCGCCATCACGCCGTGCCCGTCCCGTTCTGCGAGCAGCGCGACCTGCGGACCGTGCCGTTCGATCCACGGCGCGCGAATGAAGATCGCCGGAAACGGTTTGCTTCCCAGCGCGGGAATCGCAAGATCCACGTGCGCGGATTCGTTTTGCCGTCCGAACGCGTTGCGCCGCACCGCAATGTCGATGAGGTCGAGCGTGGGCTGCCGCACTCCCGCGATATCGTGCGCGGCGACGATCATTCCCATGCACGTGCCCCACAGCGGCATCCCGGCACGCGTGCGCTCCACGATCGGTCGTGCGAGTCCGAACCGGTCGAGCAGCTTCATCACCGTCGTCGATTCACCGCCCGGCACGATCAGTGCATCTACGCGCCCGAGATCGGCCGGCGTCTTTACTTCGATGCCGCTCGCACCGACGCGGTCTAATGCAGTGAGGTGCTCGGCAACATCGCCCTGCAGCGCAAGAATCCCGATCATGCTTCGACTCCGCTCATGCTTCGACTCCGCTCATGCTTCGACTCCGCTCAGCATGACAATGGGACTTAGTTGCCGCGGGGGGCCATCAGTTCGCCTTCGCCGAGTTGGCGAATATCGAGCCCGGGCATCGCTTCCGAGACGCCTAACGAACGGCAGGCTTCCAGCACGACCGCCGGTTCGTTGAAGTGTGTGGTCGCATCCACGATCGCGCGGGCAAAGCGTTTGGGATCCTTCGATTTGAAGATGCCGCTGCCGACGAAGATGCCTTCGGCGCCGAGCTGCATCATCAGGGCGGCATCGGCGGGCGTAGCCACGCCGCCGGCACAGAAAAGGACGACGGGCAATCTTCCCTCGCGCGCGACTTCGGTAACGAGCTCGAGCGGAGCTCCGAGGTCGCGCGCTCGAGCGACGAGCTCTTCCTTCGGTGCGACGGCCAGCTCGCGGGTCGCATCGCCGATGGCGCGCATGTGACGGACGGCTTCGACGATGTTGCCGCTGCCGGCCTCGCCCTTGCTGCGGATCATGGCGGCGCCTTCCGCGATGCGCCGCAGCGCCTCGCCGAGATCGCGCGCGCCGCAGACGAAGGGGATGCGATATTCATGCTTGGGGAGATGGTAGAGGTCGTCGGCCGGCGTGAGCACCTCCGACT
>JBAPZS010000016.1:0-6178 GCA_049285355.1 Candidatus Cybelea sp.
TTGCGAATGTCGTCAATGCCGACCCCGCGTTTACCGATGATGATGCCCGGCTTGGCGGTGTTGACGATCACCCGCGCTTGATTGGCACGCCGTTCGATCTCAATCTTACTAATCGACGCCGAGCGCATCCAGCGATTGAACGACTTGCGGATGGCGACGTCTTCGTGCAGCCAATCAACGTAGTGCTTCTTTTCGAACCAGCGGCTGTCCCAAGTGCGCGTGATACCGAGGCGCATGCCTACGGGGTGAATCTTCTGTCCCATCTATGCTCCCGCAGCGGCGCTCGCCGCTTGCTTACGCGTGCTGCGTTTCTTTCGCGGTGTTTTTTTGGCCGTTCCGGCGCCCGCCGCGGAACGACGGGTCGCGCGCGCCGCCGAAACGGAGGCGCCGGCCGATTTCTTGGGCGGCTTCGCCGGCGGCGTCTCGCTGACGATCACCGTAACGTGCGAGAGGCGCTTGCGCTTAAAGGCGGCGCGCCCTTGCGCCCGCGGATCGATCCGCTTCGTAAAGCGTCCACCCGGACCGCCGTCCACGGTGATCCGGGAAATATACAGGTCGTCCACGTTCATGTCGTGGTTGTTGCCGGCATTGGCGACCGCGCTGCGCACCAGTTTTTCGATCGGTTCGGCCGCGAAGACTTCGGCGAACTTGAGCAGGACCAGCGCTTCGCGAACGCTCTTGCCGCGAATCGCGTCGGCAACCCGGCGCAGCTTCCGCGGACCGGTACGAACGAAGCGCAGGTGGGCGACGGCTTGCGGAACCTTTTGTTCCGTCACGTCTTCACCGTCGCTTTGTCACCGCCGTGGCCGCGAAAGTGGCGCGTAGGCGCAAACTCACCGAGCTTGTGGCCGACCATATTCTCGCTCACGTAGACGGGGATGTGCGTCTTGCCGTTATGCACGCCGATCGTGTGTCCGACCATGGACGGCAATACCGTCGAATCGCGGCTCCACGTCTTGATGACGCGGCGCTCGCGCGTCTCGTTGAGCTTCTCGATCTTTTGCACGAGGTGGTCCGCAACGTACGGACCCTTCTTAAGCGAACGGGCCACCTACTTCGAACCTCTCTTGCGGACGATCATCTTGGTGGTGCGCTTGTTCCGGCGCGTCTTCTTACCCATCGTCATCTGACCCCACGGCGTCGTCGGTGGACGGCCCGACGTCGAGCGCGCCTCGCCGCCGCCGTGCGGATGATCGACCGGATTCATGGCGATGCCGCGCACGCTCGGGCGCTTTCCAAGGTGACGCGAGCGGCCGGCCTTACCGATGACTTGGTTTTCGTGCTCGACGTTGCCGAGCTGGCCGATGGTGGCGCGGCACTCGATGTGAATCCGCCGCACCTCGCCCGAAGGCATGCGGACCTGCGAATACTGATCCTCTTTGGCCATCAGCTGCGCGGCCACGCCCGCGGAGCGCACGAGCTTGCCGCCCTCGCCGGGACGCAGCTCGACGTTGTGAATGACGGTGCCGACCGGAATGTTCTTAATCGGCAACGTATTGCCGATCTTGATATCGGCGCCCGAACCGGATTCCAGCAGCTCGCCGACGCGCAGGCCGAGCGGCGCGAGAATATACCGCTTCTCGCCGTCGCGATAGTGCAAAAGCGCGATCCGGCACGAACGATTCGGATCGTACTCCAACGTCGCGACCTTCGCGGGCACGCCGTCCTTCGAGCGCTTGAAGTCGATGATACGATAGATCTTGCGCGTGCCGCCGCCGCGATGGCGCACGGTGATGTGGCCGTTGTTGTTGCGACCAGAATGCTTTTTGCGCACTTCCACGAGCGAGCGCTCCGGCGCGACCTTCGAGAGCTCCGAAAAATCGAGCGTCGTGAGGAATCGCTTGCCGGGTGAGGTCGGCCGGTATTTTTTAACCGGCATCGCGAGCCTTACTGTTCAAAGTAGTTTACTCCGCCGAGCTCGATTTTCTGACCCGCTTTGATTGTCACGATCGCCTTTTTGAAGTCGCTCTGCTTGCCTTTGGTGCGCACGCCCTTACGCGCGAACATCCGTGCTTTGCCGCGAACGCTGATGGTGTTCACGCGCAGCACGTTGACGTGAAAGATCTCTTCGACCGCGTGGCGGATTTGGGTCTTCGTCGCCTGCGGATGCACGACGAAGGTGTATTGCTGGACGATGGCATCGGCCATGGCCTTCTCGGTGATTCGCGGCGAAACGATCACGTCACGCGCGTCCAACGGTCTTTTCCTCTCTCTGGGCGAGACGCTCGGCGATCGCGTCGTAGGCTGCGGTCGTAAAGAACAGCCGATCGTAGCGCAGCACGTCCTTGACGTCGAGCGCGCCGTCGTGGGTGATGCCGAGGCGCTGCAAGTTGCGGCCCGCGCGTTCGATGGCTTCGGCGCGCGGCTCGTCTTGCGCAAGGACGATGAGCGTCTTGGGACCGGTGCGCGCGGCTTTGGAACTGCCGAAGACCAGCTTCGCGAGCGCGGCGGTCTTCTCGACCGAGAACTCCGCCGGATCGAGCAGGGTCACGGCGTCGTTTTGAAAGCGATCGGCCAGCGCCGCGATAAAGGCGAGGTGCCGTTCCTTCTTGTTGAGACTTTCGACGAAGCTGCGCGGCTGCGGGCCGAAGACGACGCCGCCATGGCGCCACTGCGGCGAGCGAACCGAGCCCTGACGGGCACGGCCGGTGCCCTTCTGCCGCCACGGTTTGCGTCCGCCGCCGGATACTTCGTCGCGCTTGAGCGTCGAAGCCGTTCCCGCCCGTGAGTTTGCGAACTCGCGATGCACGGCGCGATAGACGACCGAAAGCCGCTCGCTAAAGTCTCCGTTGAGGACCGCGGGCGTCTCCACCGACTTGAGGACCTTGCCCGTCGCATCGATGACGTTGGGCATTACGCTTGAGCTCCGCGCGTCTTCACGCTGCGGCGGACCAGCACGAGCCCGTTCTTGCCGCCCGGCACGGCACCGCGAACGAGCAAGAGATTCCGCTCGCCGTCGGCCCGTACGACCTCGAGATTCTGCAGCGTGGTGCGATCGACGCCGTAGTGTCCCGGCCGGCGGCTTCCTTTAGTTACGCGCCCGGCGTTCGTGTCGCCGTTCGAAGCGGGCTGGCGATGGATCATCGAACCGTGGCTCGCTCCGCCGCCTTTAAAGTTGTGTCGCTTGATGCCGCCCGCGAATCCGTGGCCCTTCGAGACGCCCACGACATCCACGCGATCGCCGGGCTCGAAGCCGGTAACCGTCACCGACTCGCCGACCTCGGCGCCGTCGATATCTTCGCGGAACTCACGGACGAAACGGAGCGGCTCGATCCCCTGCTTCTTGAAGTGACCGCCGAGCGGGCGCGTGACCCGGCCGCGTTTGAGCGGCTCGAAGCCCAGAGCGACGGCCTCGTAGCCGTGCTTCTCCTTCGTGCGACGCTCGACAACCGTACAGGGGCCGGCGGCAATCACCGTGACCGGCACGTAACGCCCGTCGTCGGTGAAGACGCTCGTCATCCCCACTTTACGGCCAAGGATGTTCTTCATTCGTCCGTTCTGCTAAGATTTGCGAGGCCACGGGGCCAGGCGTATTGCTATTTATTTTCGCCGGCGCGCATCACAAAGCGAACCGGCAGGAAAGGCAACTTCGGCAGTTTACCAGGGCCATGGCGCGAGGTCAAGGCTGAGTGCTCGCGTAGTACGCCGCATGGCGACGAAACGAACCCTACTGCTCTTCGGGTGGTTGATCGGGCTCGGCCTCCGGGCCGTCGCGCCGGCGGCCACCACGACCAGCGTCGTGCTCGAAAACCTTCGCAAGGCAACCCTGGCGCGGCCGCTCTCGTCGATATCTTCAATTCACGTCGCCGGCACGGTAGACGTGCTCGGGCTTCACGGCACCGCGCAAGAGTGGGACGACCTGCGCGGGATGCGCTTCGCCCAGGGTCAAGAGGCCGCGGCGTTGAGCGGCTCGACGGGCTGGGACGGTCGCACCGCTTGGAGCCAGGATTACGCGGGCCTGGTCACCGTTGACGGCGGCACCGCGGGCCGCCTGCAGAGCATCGACCAAGCCTATCTCGACAACTTCGGCTATCTGCGGCCGAGCGCGGGCGGCGCAATCGTCGTCTACGCCGGTAGGCGAACCGAGGGTGAAAAGAGCTATGACGTACTCGCGGTAACGCCGGCCTACGGGAGCGAGGTGGATCTTTGGATCGATTCGCAGACGCACTTGATCGCGCGCGAGACGGCAACCATCGGGCTCGTCTCGATCACCACGACGCTCTCGGACTACCGGCGCGTCGACGGGATCACCTATCCATTTCTCAATAGCACCGTTACATCCACCGGCAACTCGTCGGTCACGAAGCTTAAATCGTTGGAGACCAACGGCGATGTCGGCGGCCGCATGCGCGTTCCGGCGCAAAGCGCGCACGACTTCAGCATCGAGGGCGGCAGCACGACCGCACCGCTGCAAATCGTTAACAACCATATCTATCTCTCGGTCATGCTCAACGGCCGCGGACCGTACACGTTCGTGCTCGACAGCGGCGGCGACTACATCGTAACGCCCGACGTCGCCACAGCGCTCGCGGCAAAGAGCACGGGAGGCCTGCAGCTGCAGGGCGTCGGGAACGCCTCGGAGAGCGCGGCCTTCACGCACGTCACCTCGATCGGCGTCGGAAGCGCGGTCGTTCGCGATCAGTATGTGCTCGTGCTGCCGATCGCGACTGGATTCGGAATGGCCGAGGGCTTACACATCGACGGAATGCTCGGCTATCAGTTTCTCGCGCGTTTCGTTACGACCATCGACTACGCCGACTCGAAGATCACCTTGAAGATGCCGGCGGGCTCGCCGACGGCGCCGCCCAATGCCGCGACGATTCCATTTTACATTGACGGAACGACGCCGCGCATTCCGGTCACGGTGGCGGGCGTTGCGACCAACGCGGAGGTCGACACCGGCAGCCGCGCGGGGCTGACGCTCTCCGCGCCCTTCCTTGCGGCGCATCCGACTGTGGCCGCGCTGGCCAAAACCGCGCCGGTCGTCGCCGGTTTCGGCGTCGGCGGCGCCTCGTTCGCGCGGCTCGGACGCGTGCCCACGATCGCGATCGGCCCGTTCGTGATTCCAAATACCGTGGTGGATTTTACCGAGCAGAGTAAAGGCGCGTTCGCGGATCCGTATAATCCCGCGAACGCCGGCGGTGCGATCTGGCGGCGATTCGACGTCACGCTCGATTACCGGCACCAGCAGATGTACCTGGCCAAGAACGCCGCCTTCGACTCACCGGCGAACTACGATCGTTCGGGCGTCTTTCTCATCGATGCCAACGGCGCGTTTACCGTACTTTCCGCCCTTGCCGGCTCCCCGGCGGCAAACGCAGGGCTCAACAAAGGCGACGTTATTCTAAGCGTCAACGGCGCTCCCGTCTCGTCGACGACGCTTGCCGGTCTGCGCACGATGCTCGCGGGGCCGGCCGGTACGGTCGTGCACCTGCACGTACGCAGCGGCAACAGCGAGCGCGACGTACAGTTGACGTTAGCCGATTACGTCTAGCGCTTAGGTAAAGGCGGCAAGGCCGGTTATCTCTTTGCCGACGACCAGGGCGTGCATCTCGCTGGTGCCCTCGTAGGTCAAGACGGACTCCAAGTTGTTCATGTGCCGAATTACGGGATACTCGAGCGTGACGCCGTTGGCGCCGAGAATCGTGCGCGCCTCACGCGCGATTGCCAGCGCCTCGCGCACGTTGTTGAGTTTGGCGAAGCTCACTTGCGAGGGATGGAGCCGTCCCGCATCCTTAGCGCGACCGAGATGTAACGCCAAGAGCGTTCCTTTGTTGAGCTCGAGCAGCATATCCACGAGTTTGGCTTGCGTCAGCTGGAAGCCACCGATCGGGCGATCGAACTGCACGCGGGTCCTGCTGTACTCCAGCGCCGTCTCGTAGCAGCTGCGGGCGGCGCCCATTGCGCCCCAGACGATGCCGTAACGCGCCTCGTTCAAACAGGAGAGCGGTGCGGCGAGACCTTGACTTAATGGAAGCACGGCCTCGCCCGGAAGACGGCAGCCGTTCAGCACAAGTTCGCTGGTAATCGAGGCGCGCAGCGAGAGCTTGCGGTGAATGTTCGCTGCCGAGAAACCGGCAACGTCGCGCGGCACGATAAAGCCGCGAATGCCGGAGTCGGTCTGCGCCCAGACGATAGCGAGATCCGCGATCGACCCGTTGGTGATCCACATCTTGGT
>JBAPZS010000017.1:0-3123 GCA_049285355.1 Candidatus Cybelea sp.
TACGGGCAGTGGACGCGTTTTTCGAGCGAGCTCGTTCTCGTCGACGGATCGGACTCCAACTGCGTCGTCCCGCATCCCGGTCCATGCGCCTCGAGCGGCGGCTTCGAACAGCTGCGCTACGAGTTCAACCGCCGCCTATTCATCGAGGCGCGTTACGAAGGAACGAACGATCCGCAAAACGGTCTCCAGCGCGACCACGTCCTTCTCGCCGGTTACGGACCGACCGAGAATACTCGGCTGACGATCGAAGACGTGACGACCCATCGGCCGCAGACGAGCGACACGATGAACGCGCAGTTCAGCATCGCCTATTAAGCGCCGATGAACGCACGAATCGCGTGGCTCGTTCTCGCGAGCGTCTTACTCGCGGCGACGCCTGCGGCGCGCGAGGTCGACTCAGCGACCTCGGTCGCGCGCTTCAGCGTAAGCCACATCTGGGTCGAGCGCGTCACCGGAACGGTGCCGATCGTCGCGGGTTCGGTGACGCTCGAATCGGACGCCCTCATTCCGGAGAGCGTGAGTGGGGCGCTCGACGCGACGCGCATCGCGACGGGCGAACCGGACCGCGACCGCTCGTTAACCTCTTCCGACTTCTTCGACGCGGCAAAGTATCCGCACTGGACGTTCGTCAGCACCAAGATCGTGCCGACGGGTTCCGCTTCGTTCGAGATGGACGGTAACCTCACGCTGCACGGCGTGACGCAGTCCGAGCAGCTCAACGTTACGGTCGGCGGAACGCCCGCCAACCCCGCCTATCACGCGCAGACCCAGATCGAACGTCACGCCTTCGGCATGACGCGAACGCGGCTCGATCCGACGATTGGTGATACGGTGGACGTTACGCTCGATATCACCCTGAAGTAGGAAGCGTGGCGCGATCTAAAGCCGCTCGTTCGCGCTCTGGATCGCAGTCAACGCGCGCTCCATCCCTTTGCGCACCGTCTCGGGCTTGCCGCCGGCAAATGCGATCTCCGGAAAGCTCGTGAAGACGCGGTCGAGCGTGTGATAGTATGCGTTCTGCATGATGCCCTCGGTGACGAAAAACGCGTCGCGCGAGGCCTGCTCGCGCGCGGCGATCGTCTGCATTTCGGCGACGTCGCCTTGCGCCTCGGCGCGCTCCATGGCGGCGTCCGTCGCATGGGCCTTGCTGCGGTAGGCCTCGAGCGCCGGGCGCAGCTCGTCGAGCGTCACCGCGCCGTCGGTGCGGGTAACGGCGGCAGCCTGCAGCGCCGTGAGATCCTTGAGCATCTGCATCGGAATCTCTTCGATGCGAAGCGGTTGCACGGTGGCGTTCGCCGCTCGCATCGCTTGGATTCCGGTAACTTGTGCCGCGACCACGGCCTCCCGCATTCCAGGATCGTAGGTGCGTAGGCCATCGAGATTATCTTCGGCCGTATGATGGGCGCCGAACGGGCCGTAGTAACCGTTGGTGGTGCTCAACACGCCGAGCATGTACGCGAAGTTTTGATGATCCGATCCGCCGCTAATCGGATTGAGCAGCGGATCGACCCGCTGATCGCGGGCGCTCAGCATGCCTTTGCCGTCCGCTGCCGGCACCACGTCGCAGATCTGCTTCATGAAGGCGTAAAGTCCCGGCGAGGCGCTCACGACGAATGGGTCGCCCGTGGTGAGCTGGTCGGTGTTGATGTACTGAAAGACGCTCCTGCGGAGCTGCGCGCCGTGCTCATAAATGTACGCGGCGGAGCCGTAAAGGCCGAGCTCGTGCCCATCCCAGGAGGCAAACTCGATCGTCCGCTTCGGTCGCCAACCCTTTGCCGCCAGCGCCGCAAAGGCGTCGGCGTCTTGAAGCAAAACCGTCGTGCCGCTTCCGGGATCGATGGCGCCGAAGGTCATTGCGTCACGATGGCTGCCGATCATGACGATCGAGTCGGGCTGCTCGCTGCCCTTCATGTCGCCGAAGACCAGCCAGATCGTCTTCAACCGGCGCTCGAATCGCGTGTGCACGCGAACGATCTCGTTGCCGCCGAAGTGTTGGACGAACTCGTACATCGGGTGCCACGATTGCGGGACGACCGGTCCGCTCAAGGCGGCCAGCAGCGTCCGCGCCGTGCTCTGCGTAATGCTCAGCTCGGGAATCGTTGCATGCGGAATCTCGTCCCAGCTCTTGTGCGCGGCCCCGACGACCGGCGCTTTGCCGGCGATCGTAGGATCGCCGGGCGGGAACATCATGAAGCCGCGCGGTGACATCCCGCCGAAGCGCTCCGCCATATTCGGGTTCTTGAAGTTGCCGTCGGGCCACATCGCGCCGCCGCCGTATCCCGTCGTTGCGGGATCCATGAACTCGAGGATCGCCGCGACCCCGCGCTTGCGCAGCTCGTTATACGCGATGTAGGTGGGGTCGAGCGACCGAATGCCGCCGGAACCGGGGGCGCTGAGGCGGACGATCGCGACGGCGCCCTGGAGGCTGACGTGGCGCGCATCGATCTCGGCGAGATCATCCTTCGACGCCGTGTTCACATAGACGGCGGGCCCGGTAACCGTGCCGTCACCCGACTCTTGTAGAAACGGCGGTCCGGCCATCAATTCCCACTTGGAACGGTGCCCCGGCGTGCCCTCGAGCAAGTCGAAATCCACGTGCCGTGGCGAGAGCATCGTTAAACTCTGCTCGAGCGGGCCGGTAAACTCGACTTGATACTCCTGAATGCGCGTAACAAATCCGTCGCGCTGCAAACGCTTCTGCACGTAGATCGCGGTGGCGTAGTCGGCCGGTGATCCGGCGCGATGGAGCGCCGACGAGAGATGACGCTCGATCTCCATGGCATTCGCGGCGGTGGGCACCTGCAGCATGGTTTTCTCCGCATCGAGTTCTGCGGCCACCGAGGCTCCCGCCGCCCATCCTACCAGCGTCGCCGCCGTTTGCGCGCGAGCCGGAATGGCGACGCTTCCCGCATTCCAGGCAAAAATAAGAACGACGACAAGCGATTGACGCATTTTCAAGGCTCGATTCCCTCCGGCGCCGGTCTTACGTCCGCCGGAAAGCTAGCCCTTCGGATCAGCGCTCCGGGATGCGGGCGACCGCCTGCTCGCCGTGACCTATTGCTTTATCGCCGCACTTTTCGTCGAGCGATCCGAGCCCCTAATAAGCGAGACGTGAGGCCGCTC
>JBAPZS010000018.1:0-5519 GCA_049285355.1 Candidatus Cybelea sp.
GCGTTGTCGGGGCCTGCGACGATGGCGACGGGGTACGAGCGACTTGTGGGGGTTCGGTAGACGTGAAAAACGTGCGATTTGAGGAAAATAAACCCAACTTTGCCGTCGTTGTAATCCGTGAACCACATTCCGTCGCCATTTCTTCCCAGCGCCGCCCCACCGCCGCAACTCTGCGCGGCCGAGGTGTTGAACTGTGAGAACTTCTTCATCGACTCGTCGATGGAGGCAATCGCGGACTGGCACTCGGCGAACCATTCGTTGCCGCCACCATCCGAGGCGATAACTCCGGGCTCGCTCGGCGCTCCGGGAATTTGGACGATCCCGGCGGGTTGGGCGTGGGCGCCGGTGGGTTGTGCGCCGGCGTCCGCGGCGCGCTCCGGAAGGATGGCGCCGGTAGAGGTCTGTTGGGGAGTGGCGCAGCCGGCCAAGGCGGCGAGCAAGGCAATGACCGAGCACTGGGTGAGACGTAGCTGCAAGGCGTTCATTTGGTCGAATCTCCTACGGTCGGTACTAGATGACCCAAGGGTAGCGACCTCACCGTCCGCAAGCGCCCGGGCCACCGGTCGTGCTGCGTCCGGGCGTTCACGGACGGCGCCCGCGCTACGATAGCTTCATGCTTACTTCACGACGCAGACTCATAGCGTCTATAATCGCCACCGGCATGATCCTGGTGGGACTGAGCCTTCCGGCCCGGGCCGGAGAAGAGACGCCCGCCAAAACCGTCGACGCATTCTACGGCTGGTACGTGGCGCATCACGGCCGTGTAGAGAAAATATGGAAAGACATCGAAAAATTGTTCGACTCAGACCTCTACGGTTTCGTTGAAGAAACGTACTATAAGGATGACTACAAGAGCAACGACATCCTGGTTAGTACGTGCCGAAACTGGGTGCCCACGTGCAAAGACGTGTCGTACGACTTCTTCACGAATGCGCGATCGCCGGCGACGTCTTACACAATCGGCGCAACGCATATCGAAGGGTCTCAGGCGACCGTCAGCGTTACCTTGCAACTATCAAATAGCGATGGCGGCGAAAGCCACGTTTCCGCGATCCTCCGAAACGACGGCGGCCGATACGTCATCTATAATCTGCTCTTTGAAGAGCGCGGATACTATTATGCCGGGCCCATCGTCGACCTAAGAAAATTCTTAGGCGCCTATAACTGCTGAGAGATGCCGAGCATTCGCGCGCTGGCGCTGGTGTCAGGTGGACTCTTCGCGGCGATCATCCTCGCCGCTCTCGTGGGGAATGCGCTGCAGGACGCCGGCATAATAAAGGATCCCGCCGCACTGGAGGGTCCAGCGAAGATCACGTTCTTCGCCCTCTTCGTCGCGTTCGGTTTCTCGGTCATCCCGCTCATGGTCCGATTAGTATTGGGCGCGCAAATCCTCCTCGGCAATGCGAACGTTCCTCCGATCAGGGCATTGATCGCGCATCCAGGCTGTATCGTATTGCCGCTGTGGACCCTCATAGCCCTCGGCTTAGCCGTTGGGCTCCCCGCAGCCATTCGGCAAGGCTTTTTTAGCACCAACGACTTCCAGAGCGCGTCCTCGAGCCGCGCGGCTGCCGAGGCAATCGCTCGAATACCGACGCAAGGAACCCTCGTCGCAGCGCCGGGCATGCGGGTGGATCGGATGATCGCGGCTTCGACGCTTCACGTTCAGGCGGGATCGAGGTCGCCACTTTTCAGCGGGGCGCGATTCGGAGGCGCCGCTATTTTCGACTATCGCGTTGCCGGGACCGGGATCGGTTTCAGGCGATGCCGCTACTACTACATCACGACCTACGCCAAAGATCCGACGCGCATCGAAATGATTAACGTCGGCATCAGCTCGGAGAAGATGACGCGCGCCCAACTTAATTCCTCGAAGCACCGCATCCACGTGCGCCTCGAGTCGGACCACTGGCGAAACGTCAAGCCCGGTCTTTGGACCAAGGCTGGTCTCGTCCTCGACCTCGAGTCGCGACCTCTCGACGGCGATTGGATCCAATACGTCGAGCTGCGAGAGAGCAAGAAGTGACGACTGAACCAAACTTCACAGCGGCTTTCCATCGTCGCTGCTTCCGAGGATGAATGGCCGTAGCAGCGGCAGCGGCGGGTCGCCGCGCGCGAGCAGCTCGTCGTGGAATTTCTCAAGGGTGAAAGCGTCGCCGAGCTTCTTTTTGTAGTCGCTGCGAAGCTTCAAAATCATGAGCTTGCCCAGCGTGTAGTAGCCGTACATCGGGTCTTGCGTCCCCCGCAGCGATTCCTCGACCGCCACTTGCGGCGTTTGAAAGCACTGATCCGTGAACAGGTGCTCGGCTTCACTGATGCTCATGTCTTGCGTGTGCAGCTTTACTCCGACGACGTAGCGGCAGGCGCGAAGCAAGGCCTCGTCGAGTTGCGCCAGCCGCACGCGCGGATCGCCGTTGCCCCAACCTTCGTCGACCATCATCTGCTCGCTGTAGTGAGCCCAGCCTTCGGCGAACTCCGAGCTTACCGAGAGTTTGCGCGTCAGGCTGAGGTCGAGGCCGCGATCGATTGAAAAGTTTGTGAAATGCCCTGGATAGACTTCGTGGGCGGAGATGATCGGGAACTCGAAGTCGTTAAACTGTGCCAAGAAGTCTTCTTTTTGCTTGGCAGACCACGACGGGTCGACGGGCGTCACATAGTAGTACGCCTGCGTCGCGACGGTTTCGAGCGGTCCGGGTGAATCCTCCGCGGCGCTGGTCGTCGTGCGCTCGAATGCCGGTGTCTCGATGACCTTTATGTTGGCATTAGGCGGCAGCGTGACGATGCGCTTAGTCTCGACGAAGGCTCGCAAGCGAACGAGGTCCCGCTGCGCGGTCGGTAACAACGCGTCCGGCGGCGGGTGGATCCGCGTGATCGAAAGATAGACTTGCAGCGGCGTTGCGTTAGGGTTGATCTTCTTTGCGGTAGCGATGAACGCAACGCGCAGCCGCTGCAGCTCTTGCTGGCCCACGGCGAGATAGGCCCGCAAGGCCATATCCAAACCATCTTCGTAGAGGAGACGCTTGCGATAGGCGTCGGAACCGATCGCGAATGAGCCCTGTGGCTTGATGCTCTTAATCCATTGGGCGTACCCGGTCATCGCGGATGCCGCAGCGCCGTTGGCGCTCTTCAGATCGGCTTGCAGAGTCGGGTCGTGTACCGCGGCGAACGCCTCAGGAACCGAGGTGTTGAAGAAGTCCACGGCGCCGAGGGCGTCTTCGGCGGAGATGCGCTGCGTCACGGCATCGACCGTTGTCGTGTTCTTCTCTCCCTGTTGGAGCATGGCTGGAATGAGTCGCTCGCGCGCGATCGCAAAGGCCAATCGCTTGTCGAGCGGAGCGTAATCCTTACTCATCACGGAGAAGATCGCGCCGCTCGCCGCCTGCGTATAGGTATCCGGGTTATGCTGCCATTGAGCGAGCGTCTCGTTGAGCAAGAGGTCGTCGCGCAGCGCGTACTCGAGCAGAGTCGCGTCGAGGGCGACGCTCGGTGAAAGGCTCGCACGGTCGAGCGCCGCGAGCCGATCGAGATAGGTGTGGTCGAGCTTTAGTTGTGCGTCGATTCCGGCGGCCGAAAAGTCCCCGATCCGATCGTCGTAGTCGTGCACGCCGACCTGCGTAGCATCGATCGGGTTGAGCCGAAAAATCTCCGAATAGTAGGCCTGGGCAAGCGCCGTGTACTGCGAGTCGGCGTTGGCCGAGACTTGCGGGCCCGGAGAGGTGCCAAGCAGTGAAAGCACCAGGGCAACTGCAACGACGCGAAGCGATCGGTTCATGGCGCAGCGTTCGCAACGGAATGAGGGCTGCCCTTGCAGTCGTCGCGGACCAGGGGCAACTCGATCGTTGTCGTAGGTCATCCGCAATGCGCTATACGCTGGTCCGGATCTGGGCCGTACTCACCGTCGGACTCCTGGCCGGCGTACTCGGCGATGCAGGGACCGAGTTTTGCGCGATGTTTGGGTGGTTGGGCGGCACTACGCGAGACGTTGACCACCAGGGAATCCTGCCGGCGTTAGCGATCACCCTCGCGCTGGCGCTTGGGCTCGCGGCGTACATCATCGGCTCGCGCATCGCCCCCGGTGATCCGCTCGTGCGCAGGCTCGACGACGGGTGTGCCCGCACGGTCGACGCTATCGCCGCCTTCGCAGGGAGCTGCCTCACGGTGCTCGCGATCGAAGGTTACGAAACGCACTTCGGTGGTTTGGCGCCATTCGACGCAAACTCCATCGTCATCGCGCACGCCCCCGTTCTCATCGTAACCTTTCTGACGATCGCGGTCGCGGCTCGGATCATGCTCGGCGCGGCGATCCGATGTGCCGCGAGCAGCGCCGTTTTAGCGGCAGTACTCTTCACATCGTTTCTGCGGATCTCCCGATCGCTCCCCGCGACGCCAAAGCACGCGACGCGGCCGCATCCGGAGATGAGCGGTTCTCACGTCGCTCCTGAAATCCTCAAGTCGCGCGGCCTTCGCGCGCCACCGCGTACGCTCCCCGCCTTAGCCTAGCTTACTTAACAACCGCGACGCGTGCTCCAGTACGCGCCGCTTGGGAGCGAGTTACAATGCGGAAGAGCAGTCGCGTTCTCGGCGTTGTTTTCGTGTTCGCGCTTTCATTTCAAAACGCCGGCGCTGCCGAGCTCGTTACGGGCGAGATATTGGGAACCGTCTCTACGACGACTCGGGCTCCGATCGCCAACGCGCGGATCCGGGCGCTCGCGCCGTCGGGTCGCTACACCGCTACCACCGACGCGAGTGGCCGCTTCACGATTCTCGGGGTCGCTCCGGATACGTACGTCGTCAGCGTTGAGGCCGATGGTTTCGAACCGGTCAATGCAACGCTCGTGATCCTGCCCGGCGAGCACGAACGCCTCGCGGTCGTCCTGTTGGCCAAACTTAAAGAGATTGCGAAGGTCGAGGCCAAGGGGGAGGCGTTCGCGATCGGCAGCACGAGCGACGTCTTCACGGTACAGGGCGAACAGGCTCGAGCCGGTACGCCGCAAGCCTCGTCCTCCGGACTCGCTAACTACTCCCGCGACTCCGTCCAGGGCGCAATCTCGAACGTTCCCGGCATCCAGCAAGACTCGTTCGCGAACGTAATCGTGCGCGGCGGAAAAGTGCAAGACACCGTCTACGACTACGATTCCGTCCCCGTGCCGCAAGGTCTGATCGCCGAGCCGGGAGGCAACATCGTCGGGGCACAGCTCGGAACGGCCGGGGTCGGTTCCGAAACGGTCACGCTGGGCGGTTACAACGACGTCAGCCAAAACGCGCTGGGCGGCGTCGTCAACGAAGTCCCGCTGACCGGTACGTATCCCGGAACGGAGACGATCGAAGCCGCTACTGGAATCGGCGCGCAGCTCGGCGAGATGAAGTTTACCGCACAAGAGGCGACGCCGGACCTGCGCTGGCGCTACGCGCTCTCGGCGACGAGCGGCAGCGAGTATTTTGCCTACGGCGACGGTCACACGTTCTATCCCGCAGAGAGCGGAACGTACGGACTCGGCTTCCAAACGCGCTCGCAGTATGCG
>JBAPZS010000019.1:0-3674 GCA_049285355.1 Candidatus Cybelea sp.
GACGACAACCGTCGAATACGAGGCGTACCCGGCCTTGGCGAACGAGATCGCGTAGTTGTCGGGCAGGACGCTCAGGAAGCGGTACTGACCGCGGGCGTCGGTGGTCGTTCGATAGGTGGCACTCGGCGATTTCGCTTCGACGGCGACGCCGGCTACCGGAGCGTGCGTCTTGTCGTCGGTAACGGTGCCGGAGACGATGCCCGCGGTCTCCGCCAACGCGGTCGCGGTGGGCACGGCAAAGCAAACAATTCCGAAAAGCACAACTCGCTTTTTGACGCGACCGAGCCCTTTGAACAAACCCAACTCCCAATCCCAATAGCAACGCAGGCAGCGGCAGTCTTACCGACGTCTCCCGAACCGATGCTAGGGGATGCAGATTCCGGGATGCATCCCGGAAATCGGAGGGAAAGTTAAGGAAACTTGAGCGAAGCTTAATCTTGCGACATATTCTTCGGGTCGGCGATCTGCCAGCGCGAGCGCAGGCCGAGGCGCCCGAGAATTGAGCTTACGTGCCGTTCGACGGTGTGTTCACTTATCTGCAGCGCCGCGGCGACCTCGCGATTGCGGGCACCGCGGCGAATGAGGTGCGCGACCTGCTGCTCCCGCCCCGTGAGGGCTGAACCCACCGAACGCCCGCGGCGCCGCGGAAAGTCGTCGCCCTCTTGGCGCACGAGCAGGAGCATCGCTTCGTTCATCCAGCGCCGTAAACCCATCGCATTGAAGGCACGAGCCGCATCGCCGGCTTGATCGACCCACGCGGCCCGCTCGCCGCCGCGAAAGAGCAGATGCGCCCTGGCAAGCAGCGCGTGCGCCTTAATGTATTTGCGGTTGGAGCCGACCTGCGCACCGAGCGATTCTGCGGCGAAGCGCGCCTCCTCGATCTCGCCGTGACGCGCCGCGAGCGAGAAGAGCTCGACCGCGACACTCGCCCCGGTGGCCTGCAGCAACGCCCGGCGCAGCGCGGTCGAGACGCCGGGATCGAGCGAGGAACGCTGCGTCGAGAGCAACGCCATGGTCGCGGCGATCGCGCTCTCCAAGGCTTCGGAGTGAAGCGCGACCTCGAGGATCTCCGCGGAGGTCCACTCTGCTAAGCCGGCTTCATCGCCCGCTTCGATGGCGAGCGAGACCCCGACCGGCGCGAGCAAGGCGACGGCTTCGGCGTCGCGCGCGTGCGACTTCGCGCGCGCCAAGAGCGAAGCCGCATACTCGGAATCGCCCATATCCAAGGCTAAGCGCGCGGCCGCCGCCGAGCAGCGCGCAAACCACTCCGAGAGACGATGCTGTAACGCGAGGCGCAACGCGTCATCGAGCGCAGTGCGCGCGACCTCGGCGTCACCGAAGAGCAGGGCGTGGTGCGCCAGTCGTTCGCGCGCGCCAACCGCAAAGTAAAAGCGCTTCTCGGCGGTGGCGCGATCGTGCGCCTCATTAAAGAAGTCGTACGCGCCGGTCGAGTCCGTGGCCCACGACAGGCGAACAGCGGCGGCCAGGTAGTCGTGCGACTGAGCCCCGCCGGTTAAGGCTTCGAAATGCGCGGCGACGGCCGGTGCGTTCGCGGCGGCGATCAGCTCCGGCGCGATCACGCTCGCAAGGCTTCGGTCGTCGCCCAGCAACGCGTAGATCCCGGCGCGAAGACGCCGGCGATCGCGATTTGGGGCAAGTTGCCGGGCCGTTTCCGTTAGGTTACAGCGCGCGATCCTTTGCTCGGCCTGCTCCTGGCCGACGGCGTCCATGCGCCAATGCTAACAAGCGATCCTTAACGTGCTATTACGACGCCTTAACGTAAGGCGGGCTGACCTCTAAGGAAAGAGACTGAAGATCGTGCCGAAGTCGTTCTCTTTCCCGCCCCAGTAGGTCGTTCCGTAAAGAAGGCCGTCCATCGCCGCCAACCCCGCCTCGGAGTTTGCGCCGTCCGGATCTCCGCTGAAACGATGGAGCACGTGCTCCTGCCCAAACTGATTGATTTCGAAAATCGTTCCGCACTTATAGTATTCGGACGAGTCGATGCGCGCGCCATCGATGGGCGCGCCGCTGGAAAGACATCGATTCGATCCTTGCGGACGGAAGCCGCCTCCCATCGTCGTACCATAGAGCTTACCGCGCAACGCCACCAACCCCGCCACCGGAAACGCGCCGTCATCTCCGGTGCCGAAACTGTGAATGACCCCTTCAACGCCTCTCCGGTTCAGTGCAAAAACGGTGCCGTAACCTGCGCCGACATCGCCGCCGCGCAGCGTCGTGCCGTAAAACACGCCTTTAAGGTACACGAGGCCGCCCGCGGGATTGGAACCGTCTCCCGAAGCCACGCCGAAGCTGTGCAGCAGCTTTAACTCTCCAAACACGCTGATCTTGAACGCTGCGCCGCCGCCGGCAGTCTCGCCGCCCGCACGCGTGACACCGTAGAGCTCACCTTTAACGACGACCAAGCCGGCATCGGGATGGCCCCCGTCGTTGGGGGCGCCGGCGAAACTATGCATTACGTGCTCGTCGCCGCTCGGCGTGACTTCGAAGACGGTCCCTTTGCCGCGGGTTCCGCCATTCTTGGTGGTTCCGTACAGGACGCCTTGGTATGCGACGAGGCCGGCCTGCGGTTGCGCGCCGTCGCCTCGGCCTCCAAAACTATGCAGGACGTGTTCGGCGCCCGAAGTCGTAACGGTGAAGACCGTTCCGTTTTCGTGCTTCCCTCCGCCGTTCGTCGTTCCGTACAACGCGTTCTTGTACCAAACGAGACCGGCTTCCGGATAGGCGCCGTCGGGAAATCCGTGAAAGCTGTGAAGCACCTTCACTTTGCCTGACGTGCTTACACTGAAGACCGTTCCATAGCCGGAACCAAACGACGGTGTCGTGCCGTACAGCGTGCCCTGCACCGCGACGAGTCCGGCTTGCGGATTCCCTCCCTCGGTGTTCCCTCGAAACGAGTAGAGCGACAGATAGCTGCCGCTAGAATCGCGTTGGGAGAGTTCGACGGTGCCCGACGCAGCAGTAGGAAGCATCGGAGCACCGGAGGTTCGCGCGCAACCCGCAACCAGAGTCGCACAAAACAGGAGCATGCCGATCCGCATAACCTTCACCCTTTCGCCCCGGTAATTCTGAAAAGCGATGTTTTCCGGTCCGCCGGGCAGTGTCCTCGTGCGGGAGACCACGACGAAGTTACGAACAGCACCGGCTACACCGCCGCCCGACGCACTGGAGGTTCCCCGCGTGCTTCTCTTTCGAAATCGGTTCGTTCTTTTTGCTTTAGCGGCGGGGCTTGCCGCCGCAGCGACCGGTTGCTCCGGCAACCATACCATCCTGCCCACGGGCGGAGACGCCGCCGCGGCGCGCGTGAGCGGGCGGACTTTCACGCGGGCCAAGAGTCAGCCGCCCGACTTCATGCAGATGGCCTACTTGATGACCGACGGCTCGATTCTCACGCAAGGCAACAGCACGTGGAGCTCGTGGTACCGCTACGTTCCCGATGCCTCGGGCAACTATGCCAACGGAACGTGGTCGCAGGTCGCCTCGCTTCCGACGGGTTACGCGCCCTCCGCTTTTGCCTCCGACGTTCTTGCCGACGGACGACTCGCGATCATCGGCGGCGAGTACAACATTCCGGGTAACTACGATCTGCAGCTGGTGAGTCTCGGCGCGATCTACGACCCGGTCAAGAACACCTGGAAGAACTTCAGACACCCGCA
>JBAPZS010000020.1:0-2395 GCA_049285355.1 Candidatus Cybelea sp.
ACTACATCATGGATCTCTCCCCGGGGCGCTCGTTCGTCGAGTGGGCGGTCACGCACGGGCATCAGACCTTCATGATCTCCTACCGGAATCCGGATGAGACGCTCGCGCATCTGACGATGGACGATTATCTGCGCGACGGAATTCTCGCCGCGCTCGACACCGTGCAAGACATCACCGGTTCGCCGAAGGTCAATCTTGCGGGGCTATGTCTGGGAGGCACGCTGGCGCTCATTGCCATGGCGTACCTCGCGGCGCACGATCAAGGTGATAGAATCGCCTCGGCTACCGTCACAAACACGTTGATTGATTTTAGCATTCCCGGCGATTTGGGGGTCTTCACGGACGAAGACACGATCGTGCGTTTGGAAAAGCGGATGCGCGAGCGGGGCTATCTCGAGTCGGCGGAGATGGCGCGTACCTTCGACTGGATGCGCTCGAGCGACCTAATTTGGAGCTACGTCGTCAACAACTGGTTTAAAGGGAAGCAGCCGCCGGCGTTCGACATTCTCTCTTGGAACAACGATTCGACGCGCATGCCGGTTGCGATGCACTCCCAGTACCTGCGGGCGTGTTATCTGCACAATGCCATCGTTAAGCCCAATGCCTTCGCGATCGGCGATACGCCGATCGATCTTGGAAAGGTCCAAACGCCGCTTTACGTGCTCGGGGCCGAGAGCGACCACATCGCGCCATGGCGGGCGACCTATTTGACGACCCAGTACGTTGGCGGTGAATCGAAGTACGTGCTCACCAACTCGGGCCACATCGCGGGCATCATCAATCCGCCGGGAGGGAAGAAGACCTGGCATTACACCAAGCCGCGCGCGATGCACGGAGAAAGCGCCGACGACTGGCTCGAGAGCGCCGACCGCCACAACGGTTCGTGGTGGGAGGACTGGGCGATCTGGGCGCAGGCGCACGCGGGCCCCGCGCGACCGGCCTACGATCTGCCGCCGGGCGAGCCGTCGCCTGGACGCTACGTCCGCAACGAAGCCGGCGCACCCTTTGCGCCGAAGGTCGGGACGCACTCATGAGCGACGGCGAAGAGAAGGGAGGCGCGAACGCCGGGTGGCGTAGCCTCGGAGACTTCATTCGAGGGCAGCGTGAACTCGCGAATCTTTCGATGCGCCAACTGGCCGAGATCGCGAAGATCTCGAACCCGTACCTAAGTCAGGTCGAACGGGGCCTTTACAAACCCTCGGCCGACGTCCTCAAGAGCATCGCGCACGCGCTGCACATTTCGGCGGAGACCATGTACGGGCAGGCCGGCCTGCTGGATGACTCGGGAAGCCGCGACGAGAGCCGGCACGGCGTCGAACATGCGATAAAAGTCGACCCTCGGCTGAGCGTGGACCAGAAAGAGGCGCTTATCCGGATCTATCGGAGCTTCGTAGCGGGCGGTAGTTGACAGACGCAGCATCTGCTTGGTATACTTAGCACACCTAATCGAGCAGAGGAGATTCGAGCAACAAATGACCGTCAACGTAACCGAGTACATCAACAAGTTTCAAGAAGAGGGCCTGGCGGCTCTCAAGCGGACGCAGGACGCGAGCCTAGATGCGATCCACTCGTTCCGCGAGTTCACCAAGGAGTCCAACGAGAAGCCCGGCACGGTGCCGGCGTTCGAGAACCTGCCCAGCCCGACGCAGCTCGTTGAGATGTCCTTCGGTTTCGCCAGCCAGCTTCTAGAGATGCGCAAGGCCTTCACGATGCAGGTCGCCGAGATGATCGTCGACGCGCAGAAGCAGGTCCAATCAAACATCAAAGCTGCTACCGCCGCTCCAGCGAACAAGCAGCCCGGGCAGCCAGTTCAGCCCGTAAAGTAAGTCGTCGTATCGGGGTCCCTTTCGGACCGCTCGGGAAACCGGGCGGTCTTTTCTTTTCCGCCGCTGAAGGCGTGGCGATGAGCCGCACTGCGGTCGTCCTCGGCGATCTTCCGGTTCGCCGGCTCGGATTTGGGGCGATGCGCTTATGCGGCCCCGGCATTTGGGGATGGCCCGCCGATCGGGAGAACGCGATGCGCGTCCTCCGCCGCGCGGTCGAGCTCGGCGTAAACTTCATCGACACGGCCGACGCGTACGGCCCGCACGTCAACGAAGACGCGATCGCGCAGGCCTTGCATCCCTATCCCGAAGGCCTCGTTATCGCGACCAAGGGCGGCGCGACGCGCAGCGGCCCGAGCCAATGGAATCGAGACGGCCGTCCGGCCCATCTGCGCGAGGCGTGCGAAGGCAGCTTACGGCGCCTGCGCGTCGAGCGAATCGATCTCTATCAGCTTCACGCCGTCGATCCCGCCGTGCCGTTTGACGAACAGGTTGGAGCGTTGCGCGACCTGCGAGCGGCCGGCAAAATTCGTCACGTTGGGCTTTCCAACGTCGATCTCGAACAGCTGCAA
>JBAPZS010000021.1:0-4260 GCA_049285355.1 Candidatus Cybelea sp.
ACCGCGCGCTACTTAAACCTGCCCGACGACAAAGTGGTGATTAACATCGCCGAATACGGTAACACTTCGGCGGCCTCGATACCGATGGCGTTATCCGAGACGGTGCGAGCAGGACGCGTACATCCCGGTGATTTGATCGTCTTCGTGGCCTTCGGCGGCGGACTCTCGTGGGGCGCCGTCGCGTGGAGATGGGCGGCATAGGGAGCCTCTGAAGAAACCCATGTACCGATTGTTTGGACCGCAAAGCCACCAGGGGCGCGGAGAAGGCGAGGGAGCATACTCAAAGCAGTCTGTGACCGAGTCTTCGACAAAGCCAATGGCGGCTTTGCGGTCAAACCCTTTGGGCGGCTGCAGATTCTGCGCAGCACTTCGTTGCGACCTCGGTCACAGAGCGCTTTGCTATGCTTCCTCGGTCGCGCCTCGATCTGCGCCGAATCTGCGCGCCGCAATCGGTGCAGCGGCTTCTTCAGAGGCTCCTTAAATGCGCTTTGCCGCGATCTTTCCTGGTCAAGGGTCGCAGTGTGTGGGGATGGGCTGCGACGTCGCGGCGAACTCGGCTCCGGCACGCGGCATCTTCGAGCGCGCCGCGGTCGTGCTCGGCTACGACCTGCTCGAGCTGCAACGGCTCGGCCCCGAAGAGCGTCTGCGCGAGACGGAGTTTAGCCAGCCGGCAGTCTTCACGACGAATCTGGCCTTGTACGAAAGCGTACGAGGCGAGCTCGAACCGGTCGTCACCGCCGGGCACTCGTTCGGCGAGCTCTGCAGTCTCGTCGCGGCGCACTCCTTGGAGTTTGAAGAGGCACTGCGCATCGTTAACGAACGTGCCAAAGCCATGCAGGATGCGGCGCAACGAACGCGCGGCGGAATGTCGGCGGTGCTCGGCCTGGAGCTGAACCAGGTACGCTTGGTGCTCATGCATCTGCAAGGCGCGAGCGCCGGTCACGTCGCGACCGCCAACCTGAACTCGCCAACGCAGATCGTGATTAGCGGCGATCTCGAGACGGTGCGCGCGGCAACCGATCCGATGCTGGCCGCGGGCGCCAAGCGCGTGGTCCCCCTCAACGTATCGGGCGCGTGGCACAGCGTGCTGATGGAACCTGCCGTCGAGCGCCTCGCGGCTGCCGTTGAGAAGAGCCACTTCCGGATGCCGCGCTTCGACGTAATTTCAAACGTCGACGGCAGGCCGTATCGCGATGTGGCGACGATTAAAGCGAACCTCGTTCGCTCGGTCGTGGAAGAGGTTCGTTGGCACGATACCGCGGAAAAGCTCCTAACGTACGAGCTCGATCGCGTCGTCGAGTTCGGCGCGAGCAACGTATTAGGCGCATTGATGCGGCGAATGCCGAGCGCCGTCCCGGTGAACGTCGTTAGCGATTTTGCCGCTGCCCAGAGGCTTCGCGAGGAGATCGAGCGTTCGGTGAGGGCGACGGTATGATGCTTGCCGGAAAGACGGCGCTCATCACCGGCGCGAGCCGGGGAATCGGTCGCGCGATCGCCATTGAGTTCGCAAAGCGGGGTGCCGACGTATCGCTCGTCGGCCGCGACGTTGCGGCGCTCGAAGAGGCTGCCGCCGCCGCTGCGAATGCACGTACCGGGACGACGGCAGCGATTTATGTCGCCGACGTTACGGATCGATCGGAGATGGAGCGCGTGGTCTCGGAGACGGTGGAGCGTTTCGGCCGCCTCGATTGCGCGATTGCCAACGCCGGACAATCGGTGGACGCACTCATCCTGCGGCTCAAAACCGAAGTCATCGATCAGCTGCTCGACGTGAACTTAAAAGCCGCCTTCTACCTGTGCGCTGCCGCGGCGAAGCCGATGATGAAGCAGCGCGGCGGCTCGATCGTATTGCTGACGAGCATTGTCGGGATCACGGGCAACGCCGGCCAGGCGGCTTATGCGGCCTCGAAGGCAGGACTCCTCGGGCTGTGCAAATCGCTGGCAAAGGAGTTGGGTTCGAGGAATATAAGAGTCAACGCCGTCGCGCCGGGTCTGATCGAAACCGCTATGGTCGAAAAGATGCCCGGCGCCGCTAGGGAGTTCTTGATCAAACAAGCCGCTCTCGGCCGAGCCGGGAAGCCGGAGGACGTCAGTGGAGCGGTTGCCTTCCTCTGCTCTGATGCCGCCGGATATATCACGGGACAGACGCTCGTAGTCGACGGCGGGGTCCTGATGTGACCCCATCAATGACACGCTTTGAAAGGAGACGAGATGTCAACCACCGCCACCTTCGATAAAGTGAAGAAGATCATCGTCGAGCAACTCGGCGTGGACGAGTCGGAAGTGACGCCGGAGGCGTCCATTACCGACGATCTCGGTGCCGATTCACTCGACCAGGTCGAGTTGGTGATGGCGTTCGAGACGGAGTTCAATATCGACATCCCCGACGAAGAGGCCGAAAAGATCAAGACGGTCGGCGATGCCGTCAAGCGAATCGACGAGACTACCCCCTCTTCGGCATCGTAGCCCTTCGACTGCGCTCAGGATAAACTATTGTTCGATCAACTCAGCGACCGCCTAGGCGCGATCTTCGAGCGCCTTAGCGGGCGCGGCAAGGTTACCGAAGGCGAAGTCAACGAGGCGTTGCGCGAGGTTCGGGTCGCATTACTCGAGGCCGACGTTTCGCTCGCTATCGCCAAGGACTTCGCCGCTCGAATAAAAGAGCGTGCGGTCGGCGCCAACGTGCTGGAGTCGCTTACCCCGGCGCAAACGATCCTGAGCGTCGTGCACGCCGAACTCGTCGAGTTACTGGGACCGTCGAGCAGTTCGGGGCGCGCGCGCCTTCAGTTTGCCGATGCACCGCCGTCGGTCATCATGCTCGTCGGGCTGCAAGGATCGGGAAAGACGACGCAGGCCGGCAAGCTGGCCTTGCGTCTCAAGGAGCAAGGGCGCCGCTCCCTCTTGATCGCGGCCGACGTCTATCGTCCGGCAGCGATCGAACAGCTCCAGACGCTCGGAAGACAGATCGATCTTCCCGTTTACGAACGCGGCGCCGGCGATCCGGTGAAGATCGTGCGAGAGGGCATCGTCGAGGCGAAGCGGCTGGCGCTCTCGACCGTGATTATCGACACGGCGGGACGGCTCCAGATTGACGAAGCGCTCATGGATGAGCTGGCGCGCATCAAACGCGTGGCCGAGCCACAGGAGATTCTACTCGTTGCCGACGCGATGACCGGCCAAGAGGCCACGAACGTCGCTAAAGGCTTCCACGATCGACTCGGCATCACGGGCGTCGTTCTCACGAAGATGGACGGTGACACTCGCGGCGGCGCGGCACTCTCGATCCACCGCGTCACCGGTGCGCCGATCAAGTTCGTCGGTGTCGGCGAGAAACTCGCGGCACTCGAACCGTTCTACCCCGAACGGTTGGCATCGCGCATTCTCGGGATGGGCGATGCGCTGACGCTGATCGAGAAGACGCAAAGCATCTACTCCGAAGAGCAAGCGCGCAAGCTCGAAGAGAAGCTGCTTAAGCACAGCTTTACGCTGGAAGATTTTCTGGAACAGATGCGCCAGGTGCGCAAGCTGGGTTCGATGACGGACCTGTTGAAGATGGTCCCGGGCCTGTCGCGCGCCTTGCCGAAGGACTTTGAAATACCCGAGCGCGACATCGTGAAGGTCGAGGCGATCATCTGCTCGATGACGCGCCACGAGCGGCGTAAGCCCGATCTTCTCGACGGATCGCGCCGCAAACGCATCGCGCGCGGCTCGGGCACCCAAGTTTCCGACGTGAACCGGCTCGTCAAACAGTTCGAGCAGGCGCGTCAGATGGCCAAACAACTCGGCGGAAAGAAGCGGCGGTCACTCCTGCCGGTCCGGACGCCTTAACTCGTAACGAAAGCACTGCAGGGAAATGGTACGTATTCGACTGCGCCGCATGGGCGCCAAAAAACAACCGACCTATCGTTTTGTGGTAGCGGACGCGCAAGCGCCCCGCGACGGACGATTCATCGAGATCCTGGGACACTACAATCCGCGCACGGAGCCGCGAACGGTCGTCGTCGACGAGGTGAAGGCGAAGGCGTGGCTCGATAAGGGCGCGCAGCCCTCGGAGACGGTGCGGCGCCTCTTCGCCGAGAAAGGGCTCGTGGAGCGCGGCCCGATCCCGGAGCGCAAACGCGAACCGCGCAGCGCCAAGGGCGGCGCTTCGTGAGCGCGTACGACGACGAATTCGGCCTCTTCAGCGAGGCGGTTGTCGAAGAGGTAGAGCGCCAACCGGCTCGTAGGCCGGCGTCGCCACCGCCTCCGGCGCGTCCCGCC
>JBAPZS010000022.1:0-3275 GCA_049285355.1 Candidatus Cybelea sp.
TTCGCGGAGGATCCGGAGATCGAGCGGTACCACCTCAGTGGGGCGCATGGCGCGTAGGCGAGGCGGGCGAATGCCGCGAGGCAAAGCGCCGGCCGACAAAGCCGCCAAAACCGCCACTCCTAAGGAAGAGGCGATCGAGGTAGAGGGCATGATCGTGGAGCCTTTGCCGAACGCGATGTTTCGGGTCGAGTTGACCAACGGGCTTCGCGTCCTGGCTCATGTGTCGGGGAAGATCCGGATGCATTTTATCCGAGTTCTTCCGGGAGATCGCGTCTTGGTCGAGCTGTCGCCGTACGACCTGACGCACGGCAGAATAACTTATCGGTACAAGTAAGCCCTTCGACTCCGCTCAGGACTAAAGGAAAATGAAAGTCAGACCGTCGGTCAAGAAAATTTGTGAGAAATGCAAGATCATTCGCCGTCATGGAAAAGTGCGCGTGATCTGCGAGGTCAATCCAAAGCACAAACAGGTTCAAGGATAACTCTTCGACTCCGCTCAGGATTAAAAAGGAAATTATAAGTTAATGGCTCGTATCGCTGGAATCGATCTACCGCGCGAGAAGCGCGTGGAAGTCGCGCTCACGTATATCTTCGGCATCGGCCCGGCTACCGCGCGGAAGCTGCTCGGATACGCGCACGTCGATCCCAACGTCCGCGTCAAAGCCCTCAGCGAGGAAGATGAGAAGAAGCTGCGCGACGCGATCGACGCGCTTCAGTTGCGCGTTGAAGGCGATCTGCGCCGTGAAGTTCAGGGCAACATCAAGCGTCTAATGGATATCGGCTGTTATCGCGGCCTGCGGCACCGCCGCGGGCTGCCGGTGCGCGGTCAGCGCACGAAAACCAACGCGCGTACTCGAAAGGGTCCCAAGCGCACCGTCGCGGGCCGCAAGAAGACCGTAGCCAAGAAATAACGCGCCGCCGTGAAAGCGGTTGTTACCGCCGGCGGCCGAATCGACGGCGCCTTCGCGCGGGCGGCCGGCACGAACGTCAAAGCCTTGGCGCCGATCGGCGGCGCCACGATGCTCCAGCGGATCGTCGAAGCGCTTCGCGGCGCAGGAGCGATGCGGATCGCGGTAATCGGCGGCGAGGAGGTTCGCGCGGCCTGCGGTGCGCAGGTGGAGCGCGTCGTCGACGAGAGCCCTTCGGGAGCCGAGAACTTGCTGCGCGCGCTGCGGGCGTGGCCCGACGACGGCGGCGCGTTGCTCTACGCGACCAGCGACCTCCCCTTCGTTACCACCGAGGCCGTGCGCGATTTCGCCGATCGGGTGACCGCGGACGCGCTTGCGATTGCATTGGTTGATTTCACCGCCTTTAACGCGCGGTTCCCGGAGGCGCCCGCAGCCGGCATCACGCTGGCCGGCGAGCGGGTCATCAACGGCGGGCTCTTTTCCATCCCGGAGGGGAACGCGCAGCGGCTCGCTGCGGTCGCGACGCGCTTGTTCGATGCGCGCAAGGCGCCGTGGCGGATGGCGAGCTTGGTCAACCCGCTCGTCTTGATTCGCTACTTCCTAGGAACGCTTAGCATCGCGCATCTGGAGAAGACGGCGCAGCGGGTGATCGGCGTGCCCGCGCGCGCGGTTCGCAACTGCGCGCCGGAGCTGGCCTTCGATGTCGACACCATCGCGGAGTTTGAATATGCGCGCGCGCAACGCTGATCCGTTTCGGCTCGCGCTCTTCTGGCTCGGCGTTCAGGCCGTCTGGGGCGCGATGCTGGGCATCTCGCTGCAGGCGCGCACGATCGAGCTCGCCGCCGGCAACACGCTGCTCGCGTACGGTCGTCTGGCAACCGCCGGCGCGATCGCGGCGGCGATCACGCAGATTCTGGTCGGCTTTTGGTCGGATTCGCGCCGCCGCGGGGCGAGTCGCCGGCTCGAGTTCTACGCGATCGGGGCGCTTGCAGGCGCGGCGGCAATCGGATTCTTCTATGGCGCTCGTACGTTTGCGACGCTGACGATCGCCTTCATCGCGTTACAAGCCGCGCTCAACGTGGCGATCGGGCCCTATCAGGCAATCATTCCCGACTTCGTCACCCGCGAGCGCACTGGTATCGCTTCGTCCTGGATGGCCGCGCTCCAGGGCGCGGGCAATGCCGTCGGCGCGCTCGCCGCAAGTTTTATCGGCAGTGCGCGACTGCTCGGCGCGGCGCTCGCGGGACTGCTCTTGACGACCTGTGCGATCACTCTCGTGCACGTTCGTGGTTTGGCGCTGCAAGTCGCCGCACCGCAGGCGCCCGAGCGCCCGCGGCTCACGCGCGCGTTCGTGGATCTGTTCGTCTCGCGCGCGCTCGTCTACACCGGCTTCTATACGCTGTTGGGCTATCTGCTGTTCTACGTGCAAGGCGTGCTCGCAGTTGGAACGCTGACCGATGCGCGCCGCGAGACCGGCATCCTAATCGTGACGTTCACGCTCGTCGGCGCGATCGGCGCGGCGCTCGCGGCGCGTCCCAGCGATCGTCTCGACAAGCGTTTGGTCGCGACGGCCGGTGCGGCGGCGTTCGTCGGCGCGCTCGCGGTCTTCGTCGTGTCGCGCGGCTTGATTGGCGCGGCCGGCGCTACCTTACTAGCCGGAATCGGTTGGGGAATTTTTCTGGTGGCGGACTGGGCGATCGCTTGCCGCATCCTCCCGTCGAATGCAATGGCGGCGGCGATGGGTATCTGGAATCTCGCCGTCGTACTCCCGCAAATCGTCGCTCCCGCACTCACGACGGCGGTTCTGGCGGGGCTTCGGCTCGGTGCCGGATCGCAAGCGCCGCGTGTCGCTTTTCTTCTTGCGCTGGCTGAGACTTTAGTCGGTACGGCCTGGCTCTGGCGCTTACCAAGTTGCGCAATCGAGTAAGAACGCGTATCGTGTCCTTATACAGGCGACGGCGCTGTCGAGCGCCTGCCTGCCTGTGCGATTTGGTAAGGGATCGCCTTGCCAGAAAAAAAATAAGATCTATTTGTTTAAGGAGGCACTAGTGAAACGACTGAGCACCGGAGTGCTCGCCGCGCTAATAGTAGCGCTGTGTGGGCTCAGTGCGGTTGCCGCTCCGTCGACTGCGACGCAAGGAAACGTTGGAAACAGCGTTGCGCAGACGGGCACACCCGCGGCGGACTTCGGATCTCCGCCGTCGGGTCAGGTACCGATACTGTACAACGATCATCACGTTTACACCAAACCTGACATCAACAAACAAGGCCGCGTGTTGGCCGCGCTCGTTAAGGGCGGCACGCTGCTGATTCCGTTGCGCTCGATGTTCGAGCAGATGGGCGCGACGGTTTCGTGGGATGCGGCCA
>JBAPZS010000023.1:0-4189 GCA_049285355.1 Candidatus Cybelea sp.
CCCACAAGTTTTGGGGCTCTGGAGGGTTTTCAGCCAGGTTAAATCAAGAACCTGGCGATGCTCAAGCTTACGTTGCAAGAAGGCCGCTTGAGATATGAAAACGGATTTAACGCGGCTCCGTGGACCGTAACACGTTATCACGGCGAGCGATGGGCGCAGGTCGGTCCGGACTTATTGTGCGGTATCGCGGATGTTTTTCCGGATGTAGGAATTGTCACAATCGGAAAATCCTCCGTGCGCGAAAACGGGTCGGTGAAGTATTGCGACATCGCTGCGACCTCGGAAAAGTGCCTGCGAGAGCGGTGGACACCCATTGATGCAATCGACAGGGAAAGTAAATCGGTCTACTCGTTGTCCGAAGAGTACGGCGAACTTTACGTACCGAATTGCCGCGAAGCGGTTGAAGACGTTGCAGCATGGACGATATTCGCACCCGGCGAGGAGGAGGGCTATCGGTCGATGGCGTTCCTCGGCAATCGAGTGTTTCGCCAGCGGCTGTGCTCTCAATTGTGGCACGTTTGGAGCGGTGATCTCGCGGCGTTCGTGGGCGAATGCTGCGTTGAGAAGGTGCTTTTTTCAATGGTCTGGGGCCCGGGTTCCTGGACCCTCTTCCCAGGTTCTCTAGAGCTGGGCCCACTCGTAAGGCTTGCTGATCCTGTCGTGGCAAGAATAAATATGGAGCTCACGGACTAGATGCGCGTCTCAACGCGAAACCATCGTCGCGCCGACACAGCTGCATTGCTTGCCGGCTGCGGCAGATCGCAGCCGCCGATCGGCGCGCCGGGCGCGATGCCGCAAAGAGAGAAGCCATGGGCTTAGGGCGTTACGTGTCAACTGGTTTGCGCTTGGGCTGTTGTTGTGCGCAGCGCTCAGTCCCAATGCTGCCATGGCCTACTCAGACCGGAGCTCCTGTCTAATACCGGAAACTCCCTTCACGCACGGGTTCTTGTTTCACAGCACTATAGAGAAGACGGTGCCGTAATTGTTGGGGCCGCCGCCGTCGCCCGTCGTGCCGTAGAGCGTGCCGCTCACGTTAATCAAGCCCGCCGTTGGAATGGCGCCATCCGACCCGCCGGCAAAGCTATAAACGACGCTTTCCTTGCCTGATTTTGTAACGCTAAATACCGTCCCCTTACCGTTTGTGCCACCGTCTGCGGTCGTGCCGTAAAGCGTGCCGCCGATATTAATCAAGCTCGCATAGGGACTAACGCCGTCGGACCCGGATCCAAAGCTGTGCACGACCTTTTCGGTGCCCGACTTCGTAACGCGAAACACGGTTCCGCTTCCTTTTGCGCCGCCTTCCACGGTAGTCCCGTAGAGCGTGCCGCCTACGTTAATCAAGCCCGCTTGGGGATTAGCACCATCCGACGAGCCGGCAAAGCTATAAACAACTTTTTCCGTACCCGATTTCGTAATGCTAAACACGGTGCCAAATCCACTTACACCGCCGTACTCAGTAGTGCCGAAGAGCGTCCCGCCCACGTTAATCAGGCCGGCTACAGGATAAAGGCCGTCCGACCCGCTGCCAAAGCTGTGTAGCACCCTTTCCATACCTGATTTTGCAATGCTAAACACCGTACCGGTACGGCTAGCGCCGCCTCCCTGTGAAGTCGTGCCGTAGAGCGTTTCGCCGACACTCACCAAGGCCGCCGCGGGAGCAGCACCATCCGACCCACCGGCAAAGCTGTAGCGGACGGTCTCCTTCCGGGATGGAGTAATCTTGATTACCGCCCCGTTGTCGTTCGCGCCGCCATCGGCAGTAGTCGTGTAAAATGCGGTCGTGCCCGTTAGGCCTGCAACTGGGCCCTGGCCATCCTTTGGACTGCCGGTGAAGCTGTGTAACACTGCCTCCCTGCCGGTCGGCGTAACGCTGTAAACGGTTCCGAGGTTACTCGTGCCACCGAGCAGCGTGGTGCCGAAGAGCTTGCCCTTGACGTAGTGCAGCCCAGCCAACGGGTCACGGCCGTCCGAGCCGCCGAGAAAGCTGTATACGACGGTTTCCCTTACCTTCGGGTGTCGCAGCGATGCTGAGTGCAATTCCTCGGCAGCAGTCCGGTTCGACACCCCCGGCGTCAGCGACGGTGTTTCTTGCCGGCTGTTCGTGCACGCCGCGACCATTGCAACGGCCGCGCAGGCGCCAATGAAGCTACGACTTGAACGGAGACGACTCATGACGATGGTCCCCCGAGTTGGAGGTATGCAATCTTGCGACTTTGCCAGAGACTCGTTCGCCTAATGCTCTCGAATCCCGGCGAGCTTTACCTAATCCGTTAGTGCGTCAAGATCGCTGAACCCGAGGGGTAGCAAATCCGGGCGATCGCTCTCGCTCGCGAACTTGGGCGTCAAACGGCCCTCGTCGTCGATCCGCAACTGCGCGTTCGTGGCTTCCCAGATTCACCGACGAAGTTGCCAGCTCGATCGAACGTTCAGCAATATCTGACAAGACGAGACACGGCAGGGGCGAACTAGCGCCGGTCGAAGCGCGGTTGGTGCGAGTTCTTGTGTTACCGTGCGCAGCGCTCGTTCTGGGCGCCGTCGGTCCGGCGGCAACCACTTCCCCTGCGCCAACGCTTGACGCCGCGACCATCTTGCAGCGCAGCGAAAGCCAATGGAAAGGCCTCAGCTCCTATCAGGTCCCCGTCACGATCAGCGGCAGCGTTAGAGTGGCATTCGTCTCGGTGCCGTTCAAGATGACCGGAACGCAATATTATCAGGCTCCGGACCAACAAGCGCTCCACCTCGACAATCCGCCGAGCTACGCGCGCGGACTGGGCAACACGCTGTCGACGATCGGGACGCCGCAAACTTGGTTGCGTGATTACGCGATCGCGCAGCCGGTCTCGCAACCGCATGGCCGCCACACCTCCTACGTCTTAACCGGGACGCCAAAGCGCGAGAGCCGCGTCAAAACCATGACGATGTGGATCAGCGTCACCACCTACGGTATCGAGTCGATTTTCTTCTCGTATACCAACGGAGCGTCGCTGACGGTTGCGTTCCAGCGCCACCACGGCCTCACGCAATATCATCTGTCACGCAGCGCGACCATAGTCGCAAAGTTTCCGAGCTACAGCGGTAACGCGCGGGTTGTATACGGCGATTACCTCTTGAATCAACCGATACCCGCGACGGTTTTTGCGCCGCATTAGCGTAACGCTCGTGCGCATCAAATGCTAAACGAAACTACAGGGACGCACGATCTAACGATCAACGCACTCGGGTTTCGAAGCATCGCAAATCACCTTTGGAGCAACGTCGGTCGACGTTTCCCAGCACGGTATCCTTCGAATTCGACTTAACAGCTCACCTCTGGTTCGTCCGAACCTGCTAGACGCACTCCAGCGGCCCGAAACCGTTTGCTCGGGGAGGACGCGTGGTAAGAGGCTTCTGACGGGGTGACTGTCTTCCGGGAGCCTCATCCGCGGAATATTTTAGCCTAGCATGGACTTCCCGTCACATTTCATTGCGATGCGGCGTTATGCAAAGCAAGTTTATGCCCGGTGCTCCAACGGTCTCTGTTGCGTCGAACAACGCGAGGGGCGAGCCACTGACATTTCGCAACTGCCTGCGGCCCGCCAATCTCTGCAACGCTCGTCTTAGTTAAGGAGGCCCCATGAAGATCGCCTTTGCTTGCGTGGCCGCTGCGCTCCCGCTTGCGTTCTCCACCGCAGCGTCCGGACAAGTCCCCTCGCCAAACCCCTACCCGACGATGGCGCCGATCGCGAAGTACCTGATGCCCAGCGCTGCCGCCGAAATCGCCTTGGCTCGCTCGGGAGGGCCGTCATCGATCTCCGCTCACGCTGAAGTGCTCGTCTTCACGAAGCAAGGCTACGTCGTCGGGGTCAAGGGCACCAACGGCTGGGTCTGCGTTGTCGGACGCTCGTGGACGGCGGGTTTCGATGATCCCGAGTTCTGGAACTGGCACGGTCTCGGGCCAGGATGCCTCAATCCGCCGGCCGTGCGAAGTGTACTCCCGCAGTACCTTGCACTGACGAAGTGGGCGATCGCCGGCGATACTCGCGAAGAGATGGCCGCGAAAGCGAAAGCTGCGTATGCCGACCACCAATTCACCGATCCCGCTCCCGCCTCGTTTGCGTTCATGCTATCGAAAAACGGCTATCTGCTCGGCGCCGACGGACCGTGGCGTCCGCATGTCATGCCGTTCATCGCGTACGACCAGCTGGCCACG
>JBAPZS010000024.1:0-11389 GCA_049285355.1 Candidatus Cybelea sp.
CTCGAAGGCGCCGCCGGTTCCGGCGAGACCGCCGCCTCCTAACCAGCCGAAGAGTTTTTGAACGCCGTGGGCCGCCAAGCCGAGCCCGAGGATCAGTCGAACGATTAACAAGGCGATGCTCATTGACTACTCTCCTTACCTACGAGATCTTGCGCTAGGACGAACCGCACGCCCATGGCCTGCAGTTTGGGAATCATAGCTTTCACGGCCGCCAAGGTAGTGGGACGAGGATGGCCGATCGCGATGGCGCTGCCGTTGTGCACGGCAATCGCGGCGGCCTCCGAGAGCTGTGCTTCGGTATATGCGACGTCGGCGCGGTTATCCAGGAAGACGTCGCGCGCCGCGGTCGGAACGCCGAGATCGCGCGCGGTCTGTTCGCCGACTGAGGCCGAATTAGTCCGCGAGTCGACGAAGAAGAGGTCGTGTTGCGCCAGCACGCCGATTACGGCGCGCATGACGCGCGGATCGGCCGATGCCTTGCTGCCTTCGTGGTTATTGACGCCGCGCGCCAGCGGCACGTCCGCGAGGTCGTCTTGAACTTGCGCGACGATTTGCGAGTCGCTCATCTCGGTCGTTACTTTTCCCGGGCCGGGGTTGAGACCGGACAGCGTCTCCATCGGAAGGTGGAGCATGACGCCTTTTCCAGCGCCCGACGCCTCCGTGGCGATGACGCTCGTATAGGGAACGTCCGGTAGGACCGATAGGGTCAACGGAATTCCCAAGGCGACGAATGCACGCTCGGTTGCGATCCATTGCCCGCAGTCGTCAACGATCAGAGCGAGTTCGGGGCCGTTTGCATTCCCCGTACCGGACGGACTGACGGAGGCGAGCGGTGAGGGAAGAGGCGTCTCGACGGGCGTCGCGGTCGGAGGCGGTGTGACGCTCGGCGGCGTTGGCGGCGTTAACGGCGTCGGCGCCGCTGCCGAGATGCGATTGGTCGAAACGTATCGGTGCGCGACCGAGTGCGCCTGCGGACGCGGACGCAACAGCAACCATCCGGCGAATCCTGCGACAATGATGAGAAGGACGAGCGCAAAGGATCTCCTGGGCACCGGCCTTGTGATTCGGCAATCCAGGATATCGCCCTCGCCGCACTGTAGCTTTGCCGTCTATGCAAATCGATGGACGAACCTTTATCGTCTCGGGCGGCGCCTCGGGTTTGGGGGCCGCCTGCGCGGCCGAGTTCTCACGTGCCGGTGCAAACGTCGTGATCTGCGACGTCAGCGAGCGCGGCGCCGAACTCGCGCGAGAGCTCGGTGCCAAGGTGCGGTTCGCCCGTACGGACGTCACCGACTCCGGCCAAGTGCAAGCGGCCGTGGACCTCGCCGCCGAGCAATTCGGCGCGCTGCACGGCGCGATCAACTGTGCCGGCATCGCGACCGCGGAGCGCGTGATCGGTCGAGATGGCCCGCTTCCGCTGGAGCGCTTTACGAAGGTCATCGCGGTGAATTTGTTCGGAACCTTCAACGTCATCCGCTTCGCGGCGGCGAAGATGATCGCACGCCCGGTCGAGCCGGGGGAGGATCGCGGCGTCATTATCTGTACCGCATCGGTTGCGGCGTATGACGGACAGATCGGCCAGGCCGCATATGCGGCCTCGAAGGGCGGCGTCGTCGGACTCACCCTTCCGGTCGCGCGCGAGTTCGCGCAGCATCAGATTCGCGTATGCAGCATCGCGCCCGGAATTTTCGATACACCGATGCTTGCGGGATTGCCCGAGGCGGCTCGCGAGTCGCTGGGCAAGCAGGTGCCTTTCCCATCGCGGCTCGGGCGGCCGGCGGAATACGCGGCGCTGGCGCGTCACATCGTCGAGAATCAGATGCTTAATGGAGAAGTGATCCGACTCGACGGCGCGATCCGGATGGCGCCTCGCTAAACGAAAGGTACCGTGAAACAGAGTCTTGTCGCAGCGCTCTTGCTGCTGGGCGTCTTCCTAGCGGTCGGAGCGCCGCATGCGGGTGCCGCCGCGCCGTCGGGAACGGCGACGCCGATTGCGCTGCCCTCGCCGGATCGTCTGCTCTACCTGGTTCGCCGGCAGTTCCGCTCGCATCGACCGCCGCCACCCTATGTCACGTACACCCTGATTCGTAAGCAGACGCTCGACGACGGCTATCCCGATCTGCTCAACAGCTACACCTATCACATCTGGGTCCGTACGACCGACCGGGCGGCGCTCGGGCGGCGCGTCTATCACGGCTCGTCGCGCGGAACGCTCGAGTTTCTCCGGCCGTCGTTCAACGAACCCTGGGATCCCGGGCCGCCGACCGCGGACCTGTTCGAGCCGGCTCCGGTGCATCCGCACACGAGCCCGCGCGAGTTCGTTCCGACCCCGGAGCCGACGGGCAGCCTTCCGCCCAAGACTATTGCGCTCGTCACCGTGCTCGGCGAGTTCGACTATCGCGTGACACGCATAGCAAACGAGGGCGATCAAATCCACATTAGCCTCATGGCCCGCCGCGATCCCGATCGTAATCGCTTGCGGGAGCTTTACGTGGATGCAAAGACCCTCGAGCTGCAGGAAGTCATCGCGACCGATAAGCTCTACGACGAGGATAGCGACCACAAGGTCTATCCGATGCTCTTTACGATTACGCTGGTGTGGATGCATAACATGCCCATCGTCACGCATATCCACGGCACGCCGACCTATCAGACCGACTCCGACTATCTCGGGCGCGACGCGACCGTCGACTACGACTTTACCGATATAACCTTTCCGGATTCCCTACCGGAGTGGTACTTCGACCCACGGTCGTACGCGCAGCACGTCGCGGACGCGCCGCTCTAGGGGCTAAACGGGAGCCGGCGCGTTCGGCTTGATCAGCCCCGGAAAGTCCTGACGCAGAACTTTGAGTTTAGGCAGGTCGTTGATCACGATGTACGGGTCGTGCGGATTATGCAGCGCGAAATCCTGATGGTAGGCCTCAGCCGGATAGAAGCCGCGTAACGGCGCGACGATCGTCACGACCTTCGATGCGTAGGCGTGCGCCTGATCGAGATGCGCGATCGCGCGCAGCGCCGCAGCGCGTTGCGCGTCGGTAGTATAAAAGATCTCCGAGCGGTATTGCGAGCCTTCGTCGGGGCCTTGGCGATTGAGCTGCGTCGGATCGTGTGCGACCTTGAAATAGACCTCGAGCAGATCCTCGAATGAGATCTTCCCCGGGTCGTAGGTGATCTCGACCGATTCGGCGTGTCCGGTCGCCCCGGTACTTACGGTTTCATACTGAGCGGTCGCAGCGTTGCCGCCGGCGTACCCGGCCACGACGCGATCGACGCCCTTGAGCTGCTCGAAGACGAGCTGCATCCCCCAGAAACACCCGCCCGCAAGGACCACTCGCTCGGTAGGCGGAGGCGTGGCGGGCGCCGGCGTTGCGAGCGCGAGCCAGGCGGCGACCGAGAGTACTGCGGCGCTAAAAATCTTCACGCCCTCTATAACGCGTTCGGAAGGCAAATGGATGACCTACCGCATGTGTTCGTCGAGCCAGTCGAGCCAGAGGCGGGTCAGGTCGGCGGTTTGGCGGGGGCCGTCGGGCCCGTGCGTTGTGGCCGAGAAGACGGCGAAGCGAACCGGAACGTGATTGTCTTGCAGCGCGTGGAAAAGGGCGTAGGATTGCACGATCGGGACCACTGGATCGAGCGTCGTACCCCAGATCAGCGTCGGCGTGGTGATCTGCGCGTAGTACGTGATCGGCGAGTTCTCGCGATAGACGCGCTCGCCCCCACCCACGTACGGTGAGGTTCCTAGTGGATAGCGATCCTGTACGTTCGACGTCGAGAGGTTGTATTCGTCAAACTCGCTGTTGACGGCGGCGCCCGACACGGCGGTGCGCCAGTTGTGGTAGTGTCCGATGAGCCACGAGGTTAGCTCGCCGCCGTACGACCAGCCCGAGACGGCAACGCGCGACGCGTCAACGTTCGGCAGGCGCTCGAGCGCGTCGAGTCCCGCCATGATATCGGTGCCCGGGCCGGCGACCGTATCGTGCACGATTGCGGTCATGTAGGCATTGCCCAGGTTGTCGCTGCCGCGGTAGTTGGGCTGCAGGACGATATAGCCGCGGGCGGCGATTAGTTGCGCGAGCGGCCACTGTTCGTACACGAAATCGCGCGTGCTCGATAGCCCCGGCCCGCCGTGGATGAGCAGCACGACCGGATACGTCGTCGCCGGCGCCGGAGGCGTCGTTACGACGCCGTCTTCGGCGAATCCGCCGGGGCCGGTCCAACGCAACTCGTTCATCGTGCCGAGCTTGATTCCCGAAAGAAAGTCGTTGAAATGTGTAAGACGTCTCGGTTTGGTCTCGTTCGGGCGCAAGATGTACAGTTCTCGGGCACTTGCGGCGCTGGTCGCAACGAATGCGATCGTTCCGTCGCTCGCGATGCTCGCCGCGCTTCCGGAATCGAAAGTCGCGCTCGAATAGGGGTCGCAGACCGGGTGAAGATCCGCCAAATCTACCGGCCGTACGGCCCCATTGAGATTCGCCGTCCAAAAAAGCGTGCGGGTGCCGTCGGTTCCGCAGAGGAGCAGGCGTCCGTCGGGAAACCAGAGCGATGCAGCAACGTTACGGTCGAGCGCCGGTGCCAACGCGACATCGCTCCTCGCGTTAAGCACCCGTACCGTATTCTCCGAGTTGAAGTCACCGGCGACCGGATACCAATATGCCAGGCGCGAGCCGTCCGGCGAGTACGACGGACTCAGCTCGAGCTCGGTATGACCGGTTAGTTTCGTGATAGCGCCGCTCGCGGCGTCGGCCTGCCAGAGCGTCGAACGCTCGTCATCGCCGCTGAATGTGTTCTCGACTCGCGTAAACGTAATCGCGCGGCCATCGCGCGTCCACGCGATCTGCGGCGAGAAGATTCCGCCTGGGTCGGTTGGTGCAATCGTCCAGGATCCGCGCGTGAGCCTACGGGCCTCCCCACCCGTAGCGCGCACGATCCACAGATGGTCGGCGGGTGTCAGCGCGGTGGCCGTGTAGTCGTTGTCGCCGGCGAAGAAAAAGGGTGCGCTCGCCGGCGGGTCTGCAGCAACGAACGCTATCCGGCGCCCGTCGGGGCTCCACGCGAAGTCAATTACTCCGCCGGCGGCGTCCGTAAGCTGCTTGACGTCGCCGCTTGGGGCGCGAACGAAGAGCTGCAGGTTCTTACCCTCCACCGGCGCGGCCAGGTAGGCGAGACGCCGGCCGTCGGGCGACCAGCGCGGAACCGCGACGTCGTGTCCGCGCAGCAGACTCTGCGTGCGCCCGCTTTTCGCGTCGATGACGTCGAGCGTGTTGACGTACGCGTTGCGTGCGGCGTTGGTGGTTATGACGATGACGGCCAGGCGGCTCGCGTCGGGCGCGATCGCAGGCTCCTCGAGATCGGCAATGCGCGCGATGTCGGCGATCCCGAGCACCGGCTGCGCCGCCGTCGCCGGCGTCAGCGCAGCCAGTACCAACGCGATTAGGACTTGGTGCACGTCTCCTTGACGTTAACGACCCGGCCGCTCGTCTCGGTGAACGACGTGGTCATCGTTTTCTTCGTGTCGCTTACCTTCGTGTAGACTTCGGGAGCGTAGGAGCTTATGTCTGCGGCCTTCGTCTGGATGACGTACGTGTAGGTCTTCGTCATCCCTACGGGCATCGAAGCCGTCGCTACCGCGTAGGCTCCCGTGTCGCCGGTCGTTATGCGAACCCAGTGCTTCGCGACCGCGTCGTACGTAAATTTCGTCTGATTGTGAAACTCGCGGGGGATCCAAGATGCTTTATGTATTGTGTCATTGCGGACGATCCAGTACCCGCTCGGGTCCTTGGAGTAGACCTCGGTGGTAGTGAAGGGGCCGGGGCGCCGCGAGCTCAGGTCGCTGCAGGTCCAGGTCCCGATCAGAAAGTTCATTGTGGAGAGATCGGGTTTGGGGCGCATCGGTACCGGGGTTCCCTCAACTGCCGGCCCCGCGGCGCCGGCGGTTGCTCCGGCTGACAGTATGAGCAGCGTCAGTGCGCTGACAAAAAGATGAAAACGGTTCAAGAAAAACCTCCTTTGCAGGCAGCCTCGTTCGCACGCAGGCGGTCGCTTCCTTTCGTGAAATGGCAGGGCTAATGCGCGACGATTTCCATCCGCTGCTGCGCGAATGGTTCGACTCCCGATTTGTCACGCCGACGGAGCCACAGGTTGCCGGCTGGCCGGCGATCCGCGCCGGTCAAGACGTACTCATCTCCGCGCCGACCGGCTCCGGAAAGACGCTCGCCGCCTTCACGCTCGCTCTGGACGACCTGGTACGCCGCGCGACGGAGGGAGAGCTTCCCGATCGGACGCTCGTCGTATACGTGTCGCCGCTCAAAGCGTTGACGAACGACGTTCGCGAGAACCTGGAGAAGCCGCTCTCGGCGTTGACGGAGCTCGCATGCGCGAAGGGCATTGCGATGGCGCCAATCAGGACCGCGGTTCGTACCGGGGATACGACGCCCGCTCAACGTCAAGGCATGCTGCGCAAACCGCCGCACGTGCTGGTCACGACGCCCGAGTCGCTCTTCATTCTCATGACGGCCGAGAAGTCGCGCCCCCTCTTCGCCGGCGTCACCACGGTGATCGTGGACGAGATCCACGCATTGGCCGCCGACAAACGTGGCTCGCATTTGATGCTCACGCTCGCGCGCCTCGATCATCTGGTGCGCGGTGCCGGCGGAGATAAACCGCAACGGATCGGGCTCTCCGCGACGGTCCGTCCCGTGGAGCGCGTTGCACAATTTCTGAGCGACGGCGCGACGATCGTCAACGTCGGACACCGGCGCGAGATGGAGCTTACCATCGAAGTCCCCAGCGACGAGCTTGGTCCGGTCGCAAGCAAAGAGATGTGGGGCGAGATCTACGATCGGGTGGCCGATCGGATTCTCAATCATCGAACGACGTTGGTCTTCGTGGGCACGCGTCGCATGAGCGAACGCGTCGCCTTCGCGCTGAACGAGCGGCTGGGCGAAGGCTTCGTGATGCCGCACCACGGCAGTCTCTCGCGAGAGATGCGTTTCGACGTCGAACGGCGTTTGCGTAGCAGCGAGCTGCGGGGCGTGGTGGCGACGGCCTCGCTCGAACTCGGGATCGACATCGGTTCGGTGGATCTCGTCGTGCAGCTGGGCTCGCCGCGTGCGATCGCCGTGGCGCTGCAGCGCGTCGGACGCTCGGGTCACTGGGTGGGCGCGAAGCCTCAAGGTATCTTCTACGTAACCACGCGAGACGAACTGCTCGAGTGCGCGGCGCTAGTGCGCGCGATTCGCGGCGGGGTGCTCGATGCGCTCGAGATCCCCAAAGCGCCGCTGGACATTCTCGCGCAGCAGCTGGTGGCAACCTGCGCCCAGCACGAGTGGGAGGTAGACGCGCTCTACGCGACCGTTCGCACGGCCTTCCCGTATCGCGATCTGGAGCGGCGCGACTTCGACGCGGTCGTCTCGATGCTGGCCGACGGCATCGCCACCTCGCGCGGCCGAAGCGGAACCTTCCTGCACCACGATCGCGTCAACGGCCGGTTGCGCGCGCGCCGAGGCGCGCGGTTAGCCGCCATAACGAGTGGCGGGGCGATTCCCGATACCGCCAACTACAGCGTGATCTTGGAGCCCGATGGCCACGTCATCGGCTCGCTCGACGAAGACTTCGCAATCGAGAGCATGGCTGGCGATATCTTTCTGCTCGGGACCAACTCGTGGAAGATTCGGCGCGTCGAGGCGGGCGTGGTGCGCGTCGAAGATGCGCACGGCGCTCCGCCGTCGGTACCGTTTTGGAATGGTGAGGGCCGCGGCCGCACGATCGAGCTTTCGCACGAGGTTTGCGCGGTGCGCGCGGCCATCGACGAGCGCGACGATGCGGCTGCGATCGCCTGGCTCGAAGAGCGGTGCGCGCTCGATCGCGCCGGCGCCGAACAGGCGGTGGCATATATTCGCGACGGCAAGAAGATCCTCGGCGTCGTGCCGACCGATAAGACGCTGGTTGCCGAGCGTTTCTTCGATGAGGGCGGCGGGATGCAGCTGATCTTGCATACGCCCTTCGGCGCGCGCGTCAATCGGGCGTGGGGTCTTGCGTTGCGCAAGCGCTTCTGCCGTTCGTTCAACCTCGAACTTCAGGCCGCCGCAACCGATAACGGGATCGTGCTCTCCTTGACGGACCAGCATGCCTTTCCGCTCGATATCATCTTCGAGTTCGTAAAGTCGGCGAGTGCCGAGCAAACCCTGACGCAGGCCCTGCTTCCGGCACCGATGTTCGCGGCCCGCTGGCGCTGGAACGCAACGCGCGCGCTCGCGATTCTGCGTTTTAGTGGAGGACGAAAGGTGCCTCCGCAACTCGTGCGGATGCGCGCCGACGATCTGATCGCGGCCGTCTTTCCCGATCAAGCTGCCTGCCCGGAGAATCTTACCGGACCTATTCGTATCCCCGATCACGTCTTGGTGCGCGAGACGCTCGCGAACTGTCTGCACGAAGCAATGGACCTCGACGGATTTCTGCACGTGCTGCGTGAGGTGGAGCGCGGCGCGTTGCGAACGGTTGCCGTCGATACGCCCGAGCCGTCGGTCTTCTGCCACGAGATCCTCAACGCCAACCCGTTCGCATTCCTCGACGATGCCCCGTTGGAAGAGCGGCGCGCGCGCGCGGTGCAGTTGCGCCGGACGATGCGCGACGACGTGGACGGAGCGGGAATCCTCGATCCCGCGGCGATCGCGGATGTTACGGCCGAGTCTTGGCCGGTCGTACGCGATGCCGACGAGCTGCACGACGCGCTCTCGACGTTGATCGTGCTCCCGGCGGTCGCGCACTGGTCTGCTTGGTTTGATGAGCTGGCATCGCAGCGCCGCGCTTTAAGCGTCGGAGGCTTCTGGACGTGTGCGGAGCGAGCCGAGCTCGCAGGCGCCGCATACGATTTAAGCTCGCCGAATCGCGAAGAGGCGGTGACCGAGATTCTGCGCGGCTGGCTCGAGTGCAGCGGACCGCTCAGCGCGGCGGAGATGGCGGAGCGGCTGCGGATCGATGAGGAAAGCGTTGCGGCAGCGCTCTTGCGGCTCGAGACGCAGGGCCAAGTCCTGCGCGGCCGCTTTACGTCTGCGCCGACCGAGCAGTGGTGCAATCGCCGCGTGCTGGCGCGGATTCATCGCTTGACCGTCGGACGCTTGCGGCGAGAGATCGAGCCCGTAACCGCCGGGCAGTTCATGACGTTTTTGCGTCGTTGGCAGCACGTTACGCCGGCCGCGCGTCTGCACGGCATCGATGGAACGCTGCAAGTCGTACGACAGCTCGAAGGCTACGAAGTTCCAACGATTGCGTGGGAGGGGCAGATACTGCCCTCGCGGGTCGCCGGCTATAAGCCCGAATACCTCGACCGTCTTTGTTACGCGGGCGACGTCATGTGGGGCCGGCTATCGCCGCATCCCGCACTCGAACCGAACGACTCGGGCGAACGCTCGCGGGTGCGACCGACGCGGCTCGCACCGATTGCGCTCTTCTTGCGCGGAGATGCCGAGGAACTGATCGTGCGCCGTCGCAGCAAGGTGGAAGCGCTCTCGTATGTTGCGCAGGAGGTGCTCGAGCAGATCGAGCGGCAGCGCGCGCCGTTCTTCGCCGAGATCGTTCGCGCCGTCAAACGTCTGCCCAGCGAGGTCGAAGAGGCGCTCTGGCAACTCGTGGCGGCGGGCCTAGTAACCGCCGATGGCTTCGACGCCCTGCGGTCGCTCAGCGATGCGAAACGGAGGCTTGGGGAGAAGGGTCTGCGCGCGCGTCCGCGTTCGTCGAGCGGACGGTGGACGCTGCTGCAGGCGACGACCGAGCGCATTGCTCCGGAAACGTTCGCGACGCGTCTGCTCGCCCGCTGGGGGGTCGTCTTCCGCGACGTGATCGCGCGTGAGAGCCTGGCACCGCGCTGGCGCGAGCTTCTCATCGTCCTGCGCCGGATGGAGGCGCGCGGCGAGGTTCGCGGCGGGCGTTTCGTCGCGGGATTCGTCGGCGAGCAGTTCGCGCTGCCCGAGGCGCTCGATGCGTTGCGCGCCGTACGCCGGATGGGCGAGGATGCGGTGGTCCCCAGCGTCGGCGCTTACGACCCGTTAAACCTCGCGGGAATCATCACGCCGGCGCAGGAGCAAAGCTCAACACTGCGTTCCCGCCTGCCCGCCTGACTAGATCTCGATCAGGCCGGTTGCTGCTCCCGGAAGGTTTACGCCCTTCAGCAGCGTTCCAATTCGGGTGATGACGCCGCCGCCGTACTTCCCTTTCGATGCTACCTCGTAGCAGGGCCTAAAGTTAAAGGGAATGTGGTGGAGGACGGCCCTGCCAAATACCGTGTAGGTTTTTCCCGCGACGAGCTTTTCGCCCGTGAATCCGCCTCCCGCTTTCACGTGAAAACCGAACGTCGTCGCGCCCGCGAGCGCCAACTGAAGATATACCAGCGGCGCTCCCTTTCCCAGTTTCTGCTGATGGTCGTAATCCGTCGTGCTCGCAGTAATGGTCAATTGCACGGATGGTTTGGCGCTGGGATAGTTGATGGAGCCGCCGAAGCCGCCGAATGCGGGAATACACAGCGACCTTCCCTTGGTCGACAGCGTTTCCACAACGGTAGCGTACTGCTTAGTGGCTTTCTGGCCTTTGCAGGCCGGCGGCGCAAGCTGCGGTACCGCAAGCGACTGCGAGGAGAGAGGCGGCAGCGCTACGCCGTGCTGGGTGCACGCGGCGAGCGTTATCAGCGCCGCGATCGCCAGCGAATCGCGTAACGGTTGAACGGCTACATTCAGTTTAACATTCCTCCGATGCTTGCATGCCCGAGTAGAGCTCGATGACGCCGTAGCCCTTTCCGGTAATGGTCTTGTCCGTAAAGAGTTCGCCGAGGTTCGGAAAGACGCCGCCGTACGGGCCGCTCGTTGCGGTGGTGTAGCAGGGTGTCAGCATTAGCGCGAGATGGCCGACCTGGACGATGCCGAAGGCGGTGTATATTTGGCCCGATTGAATTTTTTCGCTGGTGAGGCCGCCTTTCGACTTGACGGTCGAAGCGAAGTGCGTGTTGGTCGAGAAGCGCAGGTTTAGATAGACGAGCGATTCTCCAGACCCAAGTTGCGGCTCGTTGTAGATATTCTTCGCGCTTGTGCGGATCGTGAGCAATACGGACTTGTCAACGCCAGGGTACTCCATTGCACCGCCGTACCCGCGAAACTCCGGAATGCAAACGAGGGCGCCTTTGGCGCCGAGCGTGACTTTGATCTGCGCGTACCGCCGGGCCGTTCGTTGATCCTTGCATTGCGGCGGCTTCGTCTCTTGACGCGCGGCCGTCGCGACGCGCGGCGCGGTGCTCGTGCCGAGCTGACCGCACGCCGCGAGCACGAAGAGTGCCGTCACCGCGGCGGCGGCGCGTCGTCCTTCTACGAAGCCTGTGCTGAGCGCAATCGAAGCACTCAGG
>JBAPZS010000025.1:0-14837 GCA_049285355.1 Candidatus Cybelea sp.
GTTATCAACGGCTCCCAGCGGGCGGTGAACGTTCCGCTTTCGCGGACGCTCAAGGTTATTGCCCACACGACCTCGCGTTCGGCGGGCAGCGCCTTTCAGCGCGGCATGACGATCGACACCTACACGGTGACCGGCGCGCAGATCGACATGGTGCAAGGCAAGTCATTTAATACTAACGAGAATACGCTGCTGCGCAGCATCCCGAGCGTCACCATCGACAAGACGGGCACCGTCTCGATTCGCGGCGGCTTCGCGTTTGAGGCGGCGTACGAGTTCGAAGGCATCGACTACACGACGCCGACGGCCAACCTGCAGAACACGCTGCAGAACATCTCAAACTTTAGCCTGCTTAACGGCGTCGGCAGCGTGCAGCTCATCCCCGGCGGCGGCGACGCGACGCACGGCGACACCGGAACCGGCCTCGTGCTCTTTACGGCCAAGCATGGCACGTACCCGTCGTACTTCCACGTCGACGTCGAGTCGCTAATGTATCCGTACCTGCATCAGCTTGGACTGGAGTGGGGTTGGGCCGACCCGTCGCAGCGCTTCTCCAACTATGCCGGGTTCATCGGCCTGCGTCGCGCCTATCAGTACGGCACGCCGGGATCCGCCGCCAATACGCTCGGCACGTTAGGCACCAATGCGTCGACGCTCGGCAGCACGATCGACCCGAATCTCGTTTACTACGCGCCCTCGTACCTGTCGTCCAACGACTTCGTGGACAACGCCATCTACCGCTTCGGCAAGAACGAAAGCCAGAGGCTGCAGTTTTTCATACAAGACCAGGCGATCACGCAGACGCTCGATTACGGCGGTTTCCAGTATCTCCCGTACATCTCCGGCGGCACGACCTCGGGTAAGTGCGCGCCCTATCCGGTCAATGGCGGCCAAGGGCCGGTCAATAGCGCGCAGCAAAACTTTGCCTGCGATTCGCTGATCCCGCTCTTCCCGGGCCAGCCGAATACGTACGCCTTCGTCTCGAACCCCGACACACTCAAGAACCCGTTTTTAGCTTACAAGGTCGAGTACGGCACCAGCCTGGGAGCTTCGTCGCAGCTGACGGCACGTTATTTCCGCACCTTTGTCGGGCAGTCCGAAGACCTTCCGGGGCAGGGCATCTTCGCCGATCCGTTCGGCGGCACGCGCATCGGCGGCCAGTTCGACATCACGACGCAGATAGGCCAAAAGAATCTCTTCAAGTACGGCGCGATTTACCAGTGGGTGGTCCCCTACGGTAACCGGTATGACTTCACGTCGTACACCGCGTTCACGACGCCGGCCTACATCATCCAGTATCCGATCACCCACCCGAACCAGCCGCTGCCGCTGCCCTACACGTATTCGGGCTTGCTGCCCAACAACAATCCCCAGTCGCAGCAAGGGCTCGAGCAGGATTTCTTTTCGCCGGCGTTCTGCGCGACGATCGGGTTGGCGGCGCGGTGCGGCTATCTCAGCTCGTGGTTTCCGGGCGGCGCGCGCTTCCCGTTCGAGGAAGACGTCGAGACGGTCGCGCAGCAGCAGTACGGCGCCTACCTCCAAGACAGCCTCGAGATGTCCAACAAGTGGAAGACTGAGTTAGGGTTGCGTCTTGACGGGTACAACTTCCAGATTCCGACGGTTGCGGGCGCCCCTGCATCGATTCCGGCCGCAGAGCATCAGCGTCTTTACGAGCCGCACTTCGACATTTCGTACGCGCCCGATAGCCGCGATACGCTGCGTTTGGGCTTCGGTCACACGCTCTCGATGCCGATTCCAAGTCTTATCGGCGGCGACGTGAGCCGCGCGCCCTACGCGGCGTTCGAAGGCATCCCTTCGTACGACAACTCGACCGGTAAGCCCGCGACGTACTGCGGACCGCTCGCGAACCAACTCTGCGACACTTATGCCGATCAGCTCTACTGGCTGACGCGCGACTACCGTTACGGCGCTTCGACGCTGGAGGCGCCGCTCGTTGGCGCGACCTTTACCAACTACGATCTTTCGTGGGCGCACGAATTTAAAGACGGTTCGGCCGTCAAGGTCACGCCTTTCTATCGCCGCGGCTACAACGTCATCGAGCAAACGGCACAGATCATCGGCTACAACTATCAAACCGGCTCGCCGGTCTTCGGAGACGTTCAGTACTCCAATCTCGGCATCCAGAAGGCGACCGGTGTCGAGGCGCTCTATAACCGCGAAGTTCCGGTCGGAATCTCGATGCAGATCGGCGCGACGTACATCAGCCAGTTCGGCAACGAGCCGCCCGGAACGTTCTTGCAGCCTGCGGCTCTGGCGTTGGGGCTGGTCTATCGCTCGCCCGATCTCTCGCCGTTTCAGATGAACGCCGCATTCGACTACAAGAGCGCGCACGGTTGGCGAATCGATCCGGTGATCGGCTTCAACGTCGGCTATCCGTACGGTCAGGGTTACTACACGGCGGTCTACTGCAACGGCATCCCGGTGGTCGTACCCGCGTCGAGCCTATCGATAATCTACTCGCAAACGCCCGGCTATATCGATCCGCTGGATCCCGGCACGTGCACCAAGCCGAATATCGCGGCGACGCGCGGCATCCACGAGCCCGGCCTCGCCGGCGGTCTCCTAACGACGCCGCGCGTGGACGTCGATCTGACGACCGAGTACCGGCCGCCGGTGCCGAAGGGCGTGCTGGCGCAATCGGTCTTTGGGCTGCAGATCGTCAACCTTTTCAACCAGCTCTACAACGTACCGGTCTATAACGGCTGTTACGGCGCCCCGATCAGTACCGGATTGCAGAGCGGCAACGCGCCTTGCACCTACTCGACGGCGCCGTACGCACCGCCGGACGTCGCCGCGCACTCGTCGTCGCCGTACCTGACGTACCCGAACATGCCGCCGATCTCGTTCCGCCTCTACTACCAGGTGCAAATATGAAGCGTCTACATCTCGGTGTTTGCGCGGCGCTCGCCGTCGCGGTCTCCCTGCTCGACGGCTGCGGGAACGGCGGCGCATCGGAACCGACGCAGACCTCGTACGATCCGGCGGCGACTTCCAAACTGCAACTTGCGGTCGGCATCGCGACGATCTCGTCGCAGAACGGCCAGAAGATCGCCTACGGCCTGAACGAAGTCGAAACGTTGCGTCAATCGAACGGCCTCTCCGGCACGCTCTACAACGTTCCGGTGATCGTCGGTCCCTCGGAATTCGACGTGCTGATCTCGACGCAGACGGGACAAGAGGTGCAATCGGCCGGTAACGATGTCGGAACCAATCACATTACGTGGGGCACGCTCAACCAGGCGCAGTGGCTCGGCGCGCCGCGCGGCATGAAGCAATCGAGCACTGGCGCCTTCGGCTACGGCTTATGCGCGTGTAACTCGGATTCGGGCCCCATCAACGGTTTTACGCCGCTCTTCGAAGCATACAATTTGCCGATCTACGGCGACCACGAAGAGCTCTGGTACGGCGGTCCGCCGGCCTTCCCGGCAGCGGGCCTCACGCTGCGTGCGCTTGGATGGCTCGGCTACTCGATGGGTTTCACCGATTTTGCCGTGGCGCCAGTCGTCGGCACCTATCATCTCTATGCGGCGGTTCCGCCCGCATACGACACGCCGCAGAATCCGACGCCGAGCCCCAATCCCAACGGCACGCCGACGCCGCCGCCCGGAATCCTCGCGGCGGCTTCGCAGCTGACCTCGCTCAATGCGCTGCCGGTGTTCGATACACCGACTTTCAAGCCCGATCGCAAGGGCGGTGGAACGGTCGGGATTAAAGTGCCCGCAGGCGTGCGCGAAGCGATGGTCGTCGTGCGTGCCACAGCCCGCGGCTCCGGAATCTGCTCCTCATCGCAAGGAAACGGCGACGCCTTCTATGCCCTCGTCGCGGAGCATGCCGGTTCACAGAAACTAACGCTCGCCGATAACCTCGGGCCGATCACGCAGTCCGGCAAAGCTACACCGACGATGTGTTCCGGCGAGTTCTATGAGGTCTATGCGGTCGGAGCGGATTACCCGGCGTACGAGTCCTCCTATCCCAAGAGTCTTGCGCAGCTGCCGACGATTGCCGGACGAAACGGTCAAGCCGACGTCACGACCTCCGACTACGTCTCGGGTACCTATCCGTGAGTGCGCTCGCGAGCCGCCGGCGGAACACATTTACGATTGCGGCAATTGCGGCGGTCGTATTGACGTCGGGTTGCGGCGGGAGTCCAAACACGCCCAACGGTCCGTATGTCGGCTTTCCAGGGAACCCCGGACCGCCGCCGCCGCGTTTGGTTAGCGTGAACGTTACGGTGACGATCCCGGCCGCTAAGAGAGGTGTCGGTCCGCAGTATCTCTCGTACAATACGGAGTCGCTGGCGATCCAGCTCGTCTCCGTCAACGGCAACGGCGTGACCGGTGTCAATCCGACGATTATGAACACGCTGCCGAGCTCGAACGACTGCAAAGCGCAGGCACAAGCGACGGTCTGCACCGCGGTCGCAAAGGGTTCGCCCGGAGACGACATCTTTGCGGTGACCGGCTACGCGGGCAAGAATGCGACCGGCGCCGTGCTCGCCGTCGGCACCGTTAAAGCCGATATCGGCTCGGGCGGCGGCAGGCTGGGCATCACTAATGAGATTTTGACGCTGAACGGCATCATCGCATCGCTCACACTCTCGGTCTCTCCCAACGAGACAAAACGCGGTCTTAAAACGACTGCTTCGGTTTCGCTTCGGGCCTACGATGCGAGCGGCGCAGAGATCACCGGCCCGGGCCACTATACGGATCCGATCGTGCTCGTAATCAACGGCGATGGGAATCACGCTTTCAGCTTGCATTACGGAAAGAGTTCCGGCGAATCTCTCACTATCGCTAAGCCGGCCGACGGCATCACGCTGACGTACGACGGCGATAAGCAGGCCTCGCCGATCACGGTTCAGGCGAGCGTGGACGGACCCAATGGAATCAGCAAGAGCGCCGGCTTCGCGCTGCGCGGCAAGCAGCCGCCGCCGCCCGTCGGGACGATCTACGCGCTCAACTCCGGCTCCAACAGCGGTCAGGGCGCGACGGTAACCGAGTACGACGGCAAAGCAAAAGGGAATTCATCCCCCGAGCGTACGCTGATGCTCGATAAGAAGCTCTACGCCGTCAGCATCGCCGTGGACTCCAGCAACAATCTCTACGTCGGCTACTTCGACAACAACCTCGGTTACACAAACGGCGTGCCCGACGCAAATAACGAGATCGCGATCTACGCGTCGGGCGCGAGCGGCAACGATCAGCCGACGGCAACGCTCGTCGAGGATCCGAAGACGAGCACCACGATCTTCCCGATCTTCATGGCGTTCGATCCTTCGGATCGCCTGGTAACTTACGGCGCGACGACCGTTGACGGTAATACCGGCGATGCAGTGCTGACCTACGCGAAGGGCAGCTCCGGTAAGAAGGCGCCCGAGTACGGATTCGCCTTCAGCTCGCCGACTCTGTACTACGCCGGCCCCACCGGGCTGGCCATAGATGCCGGCAACAACTTTTACCTCAATGGCGCGTTCAAGAGCGGTTTTGCAACCGCGTACGGGTTGTATGTGAACTCGGCTGCCGACATCGGCAACCCCGGCGCCACTCCCACGCGCACGATTCCGTGGAGCTCGTACACCGGGTTGACGCCGGGTCTCACCACGGACGTAGCCCTAGATAAGAGCGGAGAGATTTTTATCGGCAACGTCGTGAAGACGGGTAGCGGCAGCGGCGCCGCGTGCCAGGCGGCTGCGAACGTGTATGCTGCCGGCACCGGCAGCGGCTCGGGCAAGGATAAACTCTTGCGCAGGTTGACGCTAGACGGGATCCGGACGCAGGGCTCGGATTGCACGGGCTCGCGCAATCCGCTCGTCAACTTCTTCCCTGAGGTCCAGATCTACGGGACGAGCCTCTTTGTAGCCGACGATTTCGACGACGCAATCGACGGCTTTTCCGCCGGCGCTCGCGGAACGGTCAAACCCTTCCTGCAGATCTCGGGTTCGGCGACGCAGCTCGACGCGCCGGTCGCGCTCGCCATTACATCACTTTCCGGAAGAGCCAAGGCTCTTTCGGTCACCGGCGCTCGCGCCGGAATACTCCCTTTGAAGCACCAGACGCTCAATAAAGGAAGACCATCCACATGAGAAAGATCCTTTTTGCTCTGGCCCTGGCGGCCGTGCCGGCACTCGTGCTAAGCGCGTGTAACGGCAACGGCACCAGCGGGACCTCGGGCATATCGGCGCTGCCGAGCGCACCGCAGCATGGCGGCGGCGTCCATCCCAACGACAATAGTGCAAACGACCTCCACGGGGCAGGCTCGACCTTCGCGGCGTACGCCTACAACGAAGGCGATCAGCCGGTGGGTCTCTACACCAGTGCCCAACCGACGGCTCCTCCCGGATCGATCCTCGCCGGAATGGAGAGCACCTTCGGGAACACCGATAACGTCTACTACTGCGAAACCGGTAGCGGCTTTGGGCGCAAGGAGTTCGACGGCGTCGACTTGCTCGGCGCCTCGGCTTGCGCCGCGCTTGGGCTGAGCCCGGTCGGCGCCGGCGGACGCGGAGACCCGATCAATTTCGACGGCTCCGACGTCGCGCTCTCGTCCACCGAATGCTGCGGTTCCGGCACGCCGTATGCGACCAACTATGCAACGACCTGGGGTCAGCCATTCGAGTTCCCGTCGCTGGGCGGCGCGATCGTCTACCCATACATCAATGATGGAACGCACGGGCTTACGGGACTCGGCAGCAACACGATGCAACTCTCGACCTGGACCTATTGCGCGATCACCAACGGTACGATCGGGTACTGGGACGACCCTGCGATTACCAAGGACAACGGCGGCACGGCGGTCGCCGGACATCAACCGATTACCTTCTATTATCGCTCGGACGGCAGCGGTACGACCTACATCTTCGAGTACAAGCTCAACAGCAGCGGAAAAGGCTGCAACCAAGCGTTTCCTGCCAGGTTTCTCAAGGCTCCCTATGGCGGCTCCGGCCGTAGTGCCGCCTGGACGTTCGGCGTTCCGACGACTTCCGGCAACTGGACCGGACCGACCGGTGCCCAAACCTCAGGCTCGACCTTCACCGGCGAGAGCGGCAACCCGGGTATAATCGAGGGCATTCAGGGACTCCTCGGGACCGGTTACCCATATGCCACCGGTTACGCCGAAGGCGCGTGGGCCCAAGCTGCGTCCAGCCCAACCGTTCAACAGTCATGCCTCCAGACCGGATCGAAGGTTGCCTGCCCGACCAACAAGGCGACGATCATCGGTGCGCTCGCTAATGCCACGACCATCTCGTATGGCATGGGCGCCGACGGCATCACGTTGGGGTCCAGCACGCCGTGGTGTCAGCTTGAAATCAACCCGACGACCTTCGTCGATCCGCCGGCCGGGGACTATCCAATCGTCGGCCTGACCTACTTATTGATGTACGGCCAGCACAACGGCGCCCGCCATTATAAGGACTTGGCAAATATGGTCCGGTTCATCGGGAGCACTAAGTATAAGAACGAACTCGAGCCGCTCGAATATACGGCTCTGCCGAACAGTACCGTAAGGGCAATCGACCAAGCCGCAAAGGGCAACGCGAGCCAAACTGCTTGTCTCAACAAGTAGCCCTTACGTGACACGTTTATGCGCGCCGCTTCATGCGGCGCGCATAAACCCTTTTTGGAGCCCTTCATGAAAGTTAGGCGCGTCGCCGCCGCCTGCGCGCTCGTCGCGATCGCCGGTTGCGGAGGTTCGAGTTCGAATGCGATGCCGTCGCCGAGCAACGGCATGGCACGGGCGCGCTTTGCCGACGGGACGCCGGCGCTCGACGCAATCATCGCCGGGCAGCCGCAAAACATCTGCACGTGCTACCTAACCGTTAACGGTCAGACAATCGCCTCTCAGATGAACTACGGCACGTTCACGCCGTTTGTAAACATCGCGGCGGGCGGGGCTTCGCTCACGGCGCGCAATGCCTTGGGGTATGCAGTGGGCCCCCTGAAAGCGACGAACTTGACGGCCGGCAAAGACTATACGCTTGTAATTGTCGGATCGTACCCGAACTATCGAGTCTTGACGTTTGAAGAGCCCGCGTCCGCGAGCGGCACGCAGCTTTCCCTCTATGAGGCCTCGCCAACTGTTCCGAAGGCCGACTTCGGCAGCTTCACGGCATCGAGCAGCTCGAACTTCAAGATGCTCGGCAGCGCCTCGCTCGGCGAGGTCGTTACCGTCCCACTCGGTGCGCACGTCACGGACCTCGGCGGCTTTGCCGGTAAGGGTACGCAAGCGTTTTCGGGCGGCACGGCAACGCCGGCGCAGATCAACTCATTCGACAAACGCAACGCTCTGCCGTTCCATAACGTGTCGCGTCTCTCGCTCTTCCTCTTCGACACCGACGCAAGTCTCGGACCCGTCTATGGGAGCCTCGATCGATGAAAGCCTCGTCAGTTTTCGCGCTCGTCGTCGCGATCGGCGTGGCGATTCTCGTCACCTCCGGATGCGGGAGTGTCGGCCCAGCACCGGTCGGCGCCGGAGTGAACGCACCGCCGCCCGCGACGCCGCCCGCCAAGTGGCTATACGTCCACCACAACGGCGAGTTCTTTTCGTACCGCCTCCCACTGAGCGCGGCTTCGAAACCGGTAGTGGCCGCAACAGAATGGCCGGGGAGCGCGTTTCCGCCGGTGATCACGGTTGGACCGTATGGCAACGTCGCGCTCGCCAATGCCACGGAGATTCGCATTTTGAATCCGCCGATCGTTTCCTTCGATCGCTCGCGCATCAAGCTCACGATCAAGCTCACGCCTGCGATCACCAACGTTGGCCCTTACGGCGCCGAACTCGAAGACATCGAGTACGACCCTAACGGCAATCTTTGGCTGTTCAATAATCTGGGCCCATCGATTACGGAGCTGCGAGCGCCGCTCACGAAGAACATGGTCGCATCGCTCTCGATCCCGTGGGGAGCGCCGGGTTCGAAGACTTCCGGCTACACCGCCTTAGGTCCGGCCCGCTTCGACGTGAACGCCGCGCTCTACCTCTACGCCACTAACGGGAACGATCGCTCGCGGCTGTTCAAAGTCTCGTTTCCGTACGCCAAACCGGCCTCGTCGCTAGGAATCAACCTCGATCAACCCGACTTCGTCGATTCCACCCAATACCTGCCGACGAGCAAGAATCCAGCCAGCGTTATTCTGGGGCAGTATATCGGCCAGCTGAGGACGCCGAAGCCCGGCTCACCGCCCTCGCCGCCGGCTGACGTGCTCGGGCAGTTCAACGAGCCGCTCATGCCTGTCAACGGTCTCATTCCGAATGACCATACGAGCACAGTCGTGGATGCGCTCGTCGCCGACCCTCCCCGCGAGCTTTTCTATACGCTCGGGCAAACCGGTCGCATCAACGCGTACACCCTGCCGCTGAGCGGCGGCGCAAAACCGGTTTTGAATCTGCCCTGCCTCGCCGGCACGACGGACTGCACCGCAACCGGTTTCCAGAAACTCGAACTGGCGCCTTAAGGCGCGCCTCTTCGGCGCTTGAACCTTTTTCGCAAGTTTTTCTCAGGCGATGGCTAAGATCGCTACGTGGCCGAGCTGAGCGAAAGCCGGATCGTGCGCTGTCCCTACAACCTCGCCAGGGGTTATCTCGCGAAAGCGCTCGCTCCGCGCATTGAATCCGGAAAATCCGAACGTCTTACCCTTACCGCGAACGTTGCGGGAGGCGAGCTCGAGAAAGACGTGCTCGTCACCTTCGGCGCCGCAACCGACCCGATGCACTTCGATCAGCCCTGGCGCATTCATTGGAAGCCGGATGGCGTTCCGTATCCCGAGTTCGACGGTGAGCTGACGGTTCGCGCCGACGAGACCTACGAGACCGCCCAGCTCGAACTAAAGGGTTCGTACCGGCCGCCGGGCGGCGCGCTGGGTGCCGCTTTCGATTGGGCGGTCGGCAGTCACATCGCAACCGGTACCGCTCGCGCCTTACTGCATCGCATCGGCACGGATATGGAGTCGCGGTATCGCCACGACGAGGCCGCTAAGGAAGGCTCGCCCTCGTAAAGCGAACCACCATCACCGGAACCGATCCCGCGCGCACGACTCCTTCGGCAACGCTGCCCATCAGCAGGCGGGTCAGGCCGCCGCGCCCGTGGCTGCCGATCGCGATGAAGCTCGCAGGCAGCTCGGCGGCGAGCCGCTCGATCTCCTCGACCGGCGCGCCCTCCGGCGTGCGCGATGAAGTCGCAACTCGATCGGCGACGTGACTGACGGCCTCGTCAACGATAGCTTTCGCCTCCGACCGGAGCACTTCGATGCTTTCGGGAACGAGTTGCGGCTGGCCGCCGCTCATCACTGCCGCTTGCGTGAGATCGACGACGTGCGCGACGACGAGCGGCGCATCGAGGCTTGCCGCAAAAGCCGCGGCGACGTCGAGCGCATGCGTGGCGCACTCCGATCCATCGACCGGCACGAGAATCGCGCCGCCGTTGGTTGCGATACGTGCCTCGTCACGCACGGTTACGATGGGGAGCGCCGACGAACGCAAGACGCCCTCCGCCACGCTGCCTAAAAAGAGCCGTTTTATGCCCGAACGACCGTGGGTTCCCATGACGATCGCGTCGGCCGCCCGTTTCGCTGCAAATGTGACGATCTCGTAGATCGGATCGCCGATGAGCACGCTGCCGTCGGCCGTGACGCCCGCCGCGCGCACCTTGCTCTGTGCATCGTCGACGATACGTTGTGCCTGATCGCGGAGCTCGGCAAGCGCCGCCTCCGCGATGACGTCCGGCGCCGACGCCGGATAGATCGGCAATGGCGCGGCAACCGAGCAGACGGCGAGCTTCGAACCCTCGATTCGTGCGAGCCGCAACGCGACGTCGAGGGCGCGACCCGAGCCCGCGGAGCCGTCGAGCGCGACGACAAAGTTGTTGAACATCTCTGTAAGCCGATCATACGTTCCCGAGCGAAGGAATCCATTGCGCCCAACCCGCAGAATGCGCCGTATGGCTAGGACGATCGTCGTCTCCGCGCTGCTGACGCTCTGCGCGTGCAACGTTAACTTGGGCGACCGCGTTCACGAAGAGTTCCACCAATCCATCGATAGCGGCGCGACGCCGGTGGTTCACGTCGACAACATCGCCGGAACCGTTACGGTCGAGCCGTGGACGAAGCCCGTCGTCAATATCGCCGCGACGAAATACGGCTCCAGCGCCGACGACTTGCGCAACGTCACGATCGGCGTGCACCGTGAAGGCGACGGCATCTTCGTCGTTACGACCTACTCGGGCTCGACGAATGGCGGCGGGGTGCGCTATCGCATCTCCGTGCCTTCCGGCGCCTCGGTGCAGGTATCGAATACCGCCGGGACGGTGGCGATCGGCGCGGTTGCCGGCAACGTCAATGTTGAGACCCAGGCAGGAACGATCGAAGCGCGTCTAGGCCGCGTCGACGGTCAGCGCACGATCGCGCTGAGCGCGACGACCGGAACCGTTACGCTGCGTATCTCGCCCCAGAGCAGCGCGAGCATCGACGCGTCGAGTACCATCGGTGCGTTCACGAGCGACATACCCGGAATCGCGCAAAGCCGGGCCAACCTGGTCGGAGTTCGTGCAAGCGGCAAGGTCGGCGCGGGAACCGCGCAGATTCGCTTGACGACGACGACGGGCGCGATATCGCTTAAAGCAACCGAATAAACGCCGCGGCAGCTTGCGCCGAGGTAAGCGAGCATCCTCGAAAAAATTAACCCCCGCAAACTTACGGGCAGGAACAGGCTCAGGAAGAGCCAAGGGACGCGACACGGGAGCCCCTTACCATAGCTGTCCCTCGCCTTCCGGAAGGCCATAATTGTTGCTCACTTCCGGCGTCGAGTGGCCTGCCTACCACGGAGTCCCCAGTCAGGCTTGCCGAGAGAGCCTGATGACCCCATACACACTTTCATGAAAGAAATGGAGCAAATTTCTACAATGAAAATCTCGAGCATGGCCAAGTACGCCGTAGGCGTAACTGTGGCCGCCGCCATGTTAGCTGCTTGCAGCAGTGGCGGGAATTCGAGCTTCGGGCCCACCGGAGTGGCGCCGGCCGGTCACCATGCTGGCTTGACGCAGCTGTCGCGGATCCAGGATAAGGCTCTCACACAGCCTCACTTCATGGCTCGCCCGGTGCATACGGATCACGGCAAGACCTGGTGGAACATTCCCGACAGGCGCCACCGGCGCAAAGAAGCCTACCTGTTCGTCGGCGACGACTCGACGAACGACGTCTACGTGTACGACTTCAAGACCGGCGCGCAGGTCGGAACCCTGACCGGCTTCGATGGCCCGTACGGCCAGTGCGTCGACACGAAGAATCACGTCTACATCGCCAACTTCGATAACGGCAGCGTCCAAGAGTGGGCGATCGGCGGAACGACCCCGATCCACACCTACAACTCGGGCGGCGAGCCCATCGGCTGCTCGGTTGACGCCGGCACCGGTAACGTCGCCGTCACGAGCTTCGATCCGGGCGAAGTCATCGTCTTCCCGGGTGGTGCGACCACCGGTCAGACGGGCTACAGCATGACGGACTGCGAAGTCGAGTGGACGGCCGGCTACGACAACAACGGCAACCTCTTCGGTGTCGGTGAGTACTCGTCGATTGACGTGTGCGAACTCGCCAAGGGTGCGACGGAAGAGAACCTAGCCAGCGAGAGCGGCATCACGATCGACTTCCCGGGCGGAACCCAGTGGGATGGCAAGTACATCGGCCTGGGCGACCAGGAAGCCGGCGGAAGCTTCGAGAGCGGCACTTGGCCGACCACGCTTTCCGGAACCACGCTAACCGCGGCTGGCGCGGAGACCAAGTACTCGGATAACTGCGAAAGCAACTACGACGACACCGTGAACGCGACATTCGTTGACGGACGGAAAGCCATAACCAACGCAAGCACCACGCAAGCGAAGGAAATGGTTGGTCCGAACCTCTGGTGTGTCGATGCCGGCTTCGGCCGCGTGGACTACTGGGCGTATCCGGCGGGCGGAACCCCGACCGGCGACCTAGCCAGTCCTCCGGCTGATCCGTACGGCTCATCGGTCGTATACGGCAAGAAGGGCCTGTAGGTCTAACTACAGTCTCGATTCGATAACGCGAATCACAACGGGCCCGCCTCTGGCGGGCCCGTTGCTTTTCTGCTCCCGGCTTCGCGAGTCTCGACGCTCGGCATCACACCTCGGAGACGCAGCTTCTCCTGAGCCTGTCGAAGGGCTCTGCATCCGGCTCCACTCCTGCTGCCTTCCTCGCTCCGCCGTCCGTGGCTTCGCTCCTCCATCAGACGCCCTTAACCAGCCCGTCGCAACGCCTCGCTGCCCGGTGCGTAGCGACTACGCGCGATGCGGGGCCGGTGGGATAGAGCGCCGAGGAGGGTCGGCGCGACGAGTCCTTCGACTCCGCTCAGGACGGGCTACGCCCAGGATGGCGAGAGCGAGGAGGCCGGCAGCAGGAGCGCTGCACGGATGCAGCGCGACGAGCGTCTCCAAGGCGCTCTATCCCGATGCGCCGCACCGGAATTACAACGGCCCGCTGAATAGCGGGCCGTTGCGTTTCTCGCGGTTGCTCTCTGCTAGAGAGCCTTGATTCCGTGAGGCGTTCCCCAACCAGTCGGACCCGAGAAGATGCCGAACTGCTTGGTGCCGGCCGTGCAAAGGTATTCGCCGCCGCACGAACCGTCGTTACCGATGGTGATTTTATAGATTTGCTTCCTCTGTTGCTTCTTAGAGAGCCCCCAGAGATGCTCACCGCCGACCTGCTTTGTGGAGTTGCCCGCCTCGCCGATTATCCCGGCAACGAGCGGAGATGAGATGCTCGTCCCGTCGACCTGGATCCAGCCGCTGGCGCCGTACGTGTCGTATTCGGCCGCGTCAACCGCGACGGCGCCGATATCCGAACCGGTCCGGTACGAGCAATCCGGGTCTTTCTGCCAGCTGGGCTTCGCTTCGTCGGTGTCCGAGCAGCCGCCGCCGGTGTCGACCCAGACGAGCTCGCCATAGCCGCGCTTTTCGCCGGTGTTTACACTGAGGGAGGTGCCGCCGACCGCGAAGACATCCTTGAACGAGGCCGGCTGGTAGAGGCCGTAGCCGTTGTCGCCCGAGCTCGCCAAATACGAGACGCCCTTCGTGTCGAAGTACGACTCGGTGAGGCCCGAACCGTCGTAGCTGTTGCTGACGATCGTTGCACCGAGCTTCACAGCCTCAGCCTCAGCGGCTTCAAGGTCGGTGTTATTGTTCGAGTTGGCCTCGATGAGGTTGACGGTGCAGAGCGGGCAGCTGGCCGACACCATCTCGACGTCGAGGTCGATCTCGACGCCCCAGCCCGAGTTGCCGGTCGGGTAGTTGCTCTTCTGGCCTTCCTGATTATATTTGTTGATCGTGCCCTTCGGCAGGCCCATGCCCGAGCGGTACGTCGCGAAGTTGCTCACGACGTCCGGATTGTCGAATGCGTCGACAATGTAGACGTTTTGGCCCTTGCCGTTGGTCTTGTAGGGCAGTTTATAGGCGGCCTCGATCTCGGCGGCCGAAACGCCTACGTAGTTGGGGGTCGCGGCCTTATTCTCGATCAGCACGTCGCATTGCACCTGACCGATCCGGCTGCCGCTGCAAGCCGCGCGAGCCGAATGCGTCGCTTGCCAATAAGGAATGTGGCCTTGAGCGCCCGGTGTGCTGAACGGCGGCTGCGATCCGCCGCAGCCTGCAAGCATAACGACAGCCACGCATGCGCTTAGCGCGAAGCGACTCAAATCTCGACTCCTCATGGTTGGTCTACTCCTCGCACCGCGACTAGCTGGTCCCAAGCCTACCAAAATGTCTCGCTCGCGAGAAGTCCCGCGCCGCCGCCCCGCGCACGAAGAGCGTCCTGTACGAC
>JBAPZS010000026.1:0-5739 GCA_049285355.1 Candidatus Cybelea sp.
GTCTGGGTGGGAACCGGCGAATCGAATCCGCGCAACGACGTCAGCTACGGCGACGGCGTCTATAAGAGCACCGACGGGGGCGATAGCTGGACCAACGTCGGCTTAAAGGGCACCAAGCAAATTTCACGCATCGTGGTCGATCCGCGCAATCACAATCACGTCGTCGTTGGCGCGCTCGGCGATCTCTTCAATGACAGCACGGAGCGCGGCATCTACGTAACCGACGACGGCGGAAGAACCTGGAAACTGGCGCTCTACGTCGGGCCGGAGAGCGGCGCTTCAGACATCGCGATGGACCCGGCGAATCCGAGCGTGCTCTACGCGGGCATCTGGAAGTTTCAGCGCCGCCCGTGGGATTTCGTGAGCGGTGGTGCCGAGGACGGGCTCTACAAATCTACCGACGGCGGCGAGAGCTGGACGAAGCTGCAAGGACACGGGCTTCCCGACGGGCCGATGGGACGGATCGGCGTCGCGGTTGCGCCGAGCGAAGGCAACCGCGTCTACGCATTGATCGAGTCGAAGAGCGGCGTACTCTGGCGTTCGGACGACGGCGGCGGCAACTGGAAGATGGTTAGCGACGACTCGCTGGTCAACGCGCGACCATTCTACTTCTCGCGACTCGCCGTCGACCCCAAGAATCCAAATCGCGTCTACGCGGCCTCGTTTCAGATGATGCTCAGCACGGACGGCGGCCAGACGTTTAAGTCGACCGCCGACCAGGTTCACGGCGATTTCCACGCGATCTGGATCGCCCGCAACGACCCGTCGCGTGTGATAATCGGCGAGGACGGCGGCTATGCGCTGACCCTAGACGGCGGCGACAACTGGTTCTTTTCGGCGAACTTAGCCATCGGCCAGATCTATCGCGTCGGGTTAGGAACGGATAATCCTTACACCGTCTGCGTCGGTTTGCAGGATAATAACGGCTGGTGCGGGCCGTCGAACTCGCTCGACCCTTCCGGCATTCAAAACAAATATTGGTTCGATACCGTTGGAGGAGACGGTCAGTGGGGAATCCCCGAACCGGACGATCCGAATTGGATCTGGTCCGACGCCCAGAACGGCTCGGTACAGGTAATCAATCGCGTCACGAAAGACGGATGGAGCGGGCAGCCGTATCTGCAGACGGGTAAGGAACAGTGGCGAATTGCGATCAGTAAGTATCGCTTTAACTGGGAATCGCCGATCGCGTTTGCGCCCTGGCGATCGGCGGACGGAAAGTTGATCGGTTGGGTCGGCGGAAGCGTCGTCTTTCAAACGACCGACCGCGGAAAGTCGTGGACGCCGATCAGCCCCGATCTCACGCGCAACATCAAAGCGCACCAGCAGCCCACGGGAGGCCCGATTACCAACGACGTCTCGGGCGCGGAGTACCACGATACGATCCTCGATATCGAAGGCTCGACGCTGCGGCGCGGCGAGATCTGGGTCGGCACCGACGACGGGCTCGTGCAGCTCAGCCGCGATGGCGGCAAGCATTGGTCGAAGGTCACCCCGCCGGGCGCGCCCGAGTTCGCGCGCTTTGCGACCGTGGCTCCCTCGACACTCGTGGCCGGAACCGCGTACACGATCGCCGACGGCCACTATGCCGGCGATAATGCACCTTACGCCTTCGTCACGCACGACTATGGCGCGCACTGGACGAAGATCGTCAACGGTCTGCCGGCCGTGGAGTGGGCGCGCGCGATTCGCTCCGATATTCGCGACCGCAATCTGGTCTATCTTGGAACCGAAGAGGGGATCTGGATCTCCTTCGACGGCGGTGCAACCTGGCAGTCGTTCAAAAACGGTCTGCCGACGGTCTCCGTGCGCGATATTCGCATGCAGCCGGCCTACGACGATCTCGTGATCGCGACGCATGGACGCTCGGCCTACATCATGGATGATATGCGGCCGGTGCAGCAGCTGCAGCAAGCGGTCGCACAAGGGACGTGGCTCTTTACGCCGCGGCGCTCGTACGAGTGGACGCTGAACGAGAACGACGAGGGAACCTACACGAACTACGCTGCCGACAACCCGCCGCAGGGCGTGATCGTCACCTTCTATCAGCGCGAGAAACAGAAGACTGCACCCTCGCTCCAAATTCTGGACGCGCACAACCGCGTCATCCGCAGCGTTTCGGGCACGCACAAAATCGCGGGAAAAGATGTTCCGTACGTTTCGAACAAAGTGGGATTGAATCGTTACGTCTGGGACTTCAACGTCAACGGACCGGTGAGGTGGAACAGTGCTAGCGAGTTCTTTAAAGGGCCTGAGACCGGCCCGGGCGTCGTTCCGGGCTCCTATTCCGTGCGAATGACGCTCTCGGGACACACCTATGCCCAGCACTTCGACGTTTTGCCCGACCCGCGCTCGCGCTTTACGCAAGCCGACTATCAACGCACCTTCGACAACGCGATGCGGCAGATGGGCTACCTCTCGCGGATTGACACGATGGTCAATAATCTCGACGACCTCAAGAAGGCGCTGGACTCGGCAACCGACGCTGCCACGAAGGCCAACAATGCCGCGCTCGTAACGCAGCTCAACGACGCCTCCACCGCGCGGCAAACGCTCTTCGATTCGCTTGCGGTAAAGGTTCGCGGTGAAGGCACGCAGGACGAGAGCAAGGTTCGCGAGGATCTGCTCGGCGCGTACTTCGGCGCGCAGGGACTCATCACGCCCCCGATCGTGGACGGCTTAGCGCGAGTTAATGCCGAGTTCCGCGCGGGCGTCGTGCGCTACAACACCTTCGTCACGACGGTGCTTCCGGGCGTCAACGCAGCGCTTAAATCGGCGGGGATGAAGGCGCTGCCGGCGATCAGAGGGGAGAAGGTGCCGTGATGTTCGCGCCGACCGTTCTCATCGCGGCTGCGGCCTATGCGAACCTCTCGTTTCGCTCGATCGGTCCGACGGTGGCCGGCGGACGCGTTGCGGCGGTCGCCGGGACTCCCCAAGACGATCAGCTCTATTATCTGGGAACCGCCGGCGGCGGCGTTTGGCGCTCGGTTAACGGCGGCGCTACTTGGCAACCCGTCTTTGAGAAGCAGAAGGTTTCGGCCGTCGGCGCCGTGGCGATCGACCCGACCAACGAAAAGGTCGTCTGGGCCGGAACGGGCGAAGCGAATCCGCGCAACAACGTTAGTTATGGCGACGGCCTATATAAATCGACCGACGGTGCAAAGACGTGGCGTCGCGTCGGTTTAGCGGGCGTGTGGAGCATCTCGCGCATCGCGGTCGATCCCCAAAATACGCAGCACGTCGTCGTCGGCGCCTTCGGCGATCCGTTCAAAGATTCGGCAGATCGCGGCGTTTACGTTACGTTTGACGGCGGGGCGAGTTGGACCAAGTCGCTGTACTTGAGTCCGTCAAGCGGCGCAAGCGACATTGCGATGGATCCCAAGAATCCGAACGTCGTCTACGCCGGCATGTGGCACTTCCGGCGCGTGCCTTGGACGTTTACCAGCGGCGGTACCGACGATGGGCTCTATAAATCGACCGACGGCGGGCGCACGTGGAAGCGGTTGACGGGCAACGGTCTACCCGCGGGATTTACCGGTCGTATCGGGCTTGCGATCGCGCCGAGCCGCCCCGATCGCGTCTTCGCGTTGATCGAAGCGAAAGGCGGAATTCTCTGGCGTTCGGACGACGCCGGGGCGCACTGGACGATGACCAGCGACGACACGCTGGTGGATCAGCGTCCGTTTTACTTCACGCACATCGCCGTCGATCCGCGCAATGCCAATCACGTCTATGCGGTCTCGGAGATGCTGGCCGAGAGCAAAGACGGTGGGCGGAAGTTCAAAGAGATTGCTAAGGACGTGCACGTGGACTATCACGCAATCTGGATCGCGCCCAATAACCCCAAGCGCGTCATGGTAGGCGAGGACGGCGGGTATGCGCTGACGACCGATCTCGAGCACTGGTCCTTCTCGCGCAACCTCGCGATCGGACAGATCTATCACGTCGGGCTCTCCAACGAGAATCCGTACCAGGTATGCGTGGCCTTCCAAGATAACGGCGGCTTTTGCGGTCCGTCGAACTCGCTCGACGACGAAGGAATTCTCGATCGGCATTGGATCGACGTCGTAGGGGGCGACGGAATGTGGACGATCCCCGACCCGATCGACCCGAACTACATCTGGGCCGATTTAGAAGACGGCGCGCTGACCATCTTTAATCGAACGACGGGCGTCTCGCGCTTCATCCGTCCTTACGATCCGTTTCCGGGAAGTTTTCTCGGCCCGTTCGACCTGAGCAAGGTGCCCTATCGCTTCAATTGGGATTCGCCGATCGCGTTTGCATCGTGGGACGGACACATTGCCTGGTTCGGCGGCAACGTCGTCTTCCAAACGAGCGATCGCGGCGAAACTTGGCATGCGATCAGTCCGGACCTCACCCGTAACGTCAAAGAGCACCAGGTTCCCTCCGGCGGCCCGCTGGCGAAGGACGTCTCGGGGGCCGAGTACTCCGACACGATCTTGGACATAGAAAGCTCGGCGGTAAATCGCGGCGAGATCTGGGTTGGGACGGACGATGGATACGTGCAGTTGACCCGCGATGCTCCGACAAGCTCAGCACAGGCTCAGTGGCATAACGTCACGCCGCCTCGAACGCCGGAGTTTGCACGCATCGAAACGGTTGCACCGTCGCCGTTGGTCGCGGGCACCGCCTATGCGGTGGCCGACAACCATCGTATGGGCGACTACGCCCCGTACCTCTTTGTAACGCACGACTACGGGGCAACCTGGTCGAAGATCGTGGACGGGCTGCCGAGCGATCAATACGTGCGCACGGTTCGTCCGGACACGCGTAATCCGTATCTGCTCTACGCCGGTACCGAGAACGGGCTGTGGATCTCGTTCGATGGCGGAGCGCACTGGCAAGACTTTCGCATTAACCTGCCCACCGTCTCGGTGCGCGACATTCGCATCGCGCCGGAGTTCGGCGACCTGGTCGTCGCGACGCACGGGCGCGATACGTGGATCCTCGACGACCTCGGCTCGGTGCGGCAACTCGGGGACGCGCAGCGCGCGGGCGTCATGCTCTTCGCGCCGCGAAATGCCTACGAATACCACTACCACTCCAACGACCTCGGCATCTACACGCGTTTCGCCGGCGATAATCCGCCGAAGGGTGCCATTGTGGACTTCTATCAGAGCGCACCTCAAAAAGGCGCGCCGACCCTGCAGGTGCTCGACTCGGCAGGGCACGTGATTCGCACGGTGAGCGGCACGCATAAGGTGAAGGGTAAAGACGAACCGTACGTTTCCAACAAGGTCGGAATCAACCGGTACGTCTGGGATTTCACCGAAGACGCGCCGCTCAAATGGTACGGCGCGGCCCGCGAGGAGTATCAAGGACCAAAGGCGGGTCCGACCGTCGTGCCGGGAGCCTACGCCGTACGGTTAATGCTTGCCGGTCAGACGCTAACGCAGTCGCTGACCGTCAAACCTGACCCGCGCGACTCGTGGACGCAAGCGCAGTACGAAGCCGGTTTCGCCTACGCGCGAAAGTACTCAACGGTCTACGGAAAGATCGACGAAGCACTCAACAACCTCGACGCGATCAAGAAATCGCTCGCGGCGGCGTCGGGGGGCGCGAAGAGCAACGCGACGCTCTCGAGCCAGATTGCCGCGGCCCAGCAGGCATGGACGCCGGTCTTCGCGGCCTTCACCGCCGATTACAAGAACGACGAGGATTCAATCCAGCGCGCGGGTTCGTTGCGTGAGTCCGTTCCGCGCACCGGCTTCGGTGGTC
>JBAPZS010000027.1:0-1755 GCA_049285355.1 Candidatus Cybelea sp.
GTGTGCGTCAGTGGCCCGATCTGATCGAGGCTCGAAGCAAACGCGATCAACCCATAGCGCGAGACTCGCCCGTAGGTCGGTTTGAATCCCACCAGGTTGCAGAAGGCGCCGGGCTCCCGGATCGAACCACCCGTATCGCTGCCGAGTCCGATCGTGGCCTCGCGCGCCGCTACCGCCGCCGCGGAGCCGCCGCTCGAGCCGCCGGGAACGCGGCTCAAGTCGTACGGGTTGCGCGTAACGCCCAGCGCCGAGTTCTCGCACGAGCTGCCCATGGCAAACTCGTCGCAGTTTGCTTTGCCGATTGGAACGGCACCCGCCTCGATCATGCGCGCGACGGCAGTCGCGGTGTAAGGCGCGATCCAATGTTCCAAAATCTTGCTGCCGCAGGTCGTCCGTGTGCCTTCCAGGCACATGTTGTCCTTGATTGCGATCGGCACACCGGCAAGCGGCGGCCGTTCCCCGTTGCGCACGCGCTCGTCGACGTGCGCCGCTTGCAGATGTGCGAGCTCGTCGAGCACCGTTAGATAGGCCCCCACTTCGCCGTCAACCGCACCAACTTGCTCCAGCGTCGCCGTGGTGACTTCCTTTGCACTGACGCGCCCGCCGTTAACGTCGCGGGCGATCTCGGCGGCCGTCATTCGGCGATGATCCGCGGCACGCGGAAAAAACCGCCTTGCCGCTGCGGTGCCGCGTCCAAGACTACTTCGCGGTCGAGGCATGGGCGCTCGACGTCCTCGCGGGTGACGTTGCGCGATTCGACGACTTGCGCGGTTGCCGGTACGCTTGCAGTATCCAGTTTTTCGAGCGCGCGGACGTGCCCGAGAAGTTCGCCCAGCTCCTTGGAAAAGCGCTCGATCTCGTCGTCGCTCAACGCGATGCGCGCCAGCTGCGCGACGTAACGGATATTGATGGTGTCGGGTGTCAACTCTCTACCTGTTTCAAGTAAACTAATATCTCGACGTGCCCGGTCTGTGGAAACATATCGAAGGGCTGCACCACACCGGGGCGATAGCCCTTGGATGCCAGGAACTTCAAATCCCGTGCGAGCGTCGCGGGATCGCAGGAAAGATACCAGATCGTTTGCACGCGCGCTTGCGCGATTTCGTCGAGAACTGCCTGCTCGCAACCTTTTCGCGGCGGGTCTAGAAAAACGGCGTCGGCCGCTCGGAGAGTGCCCCGCACGCGCTCGTTGCGCACCAGGACTTCGACGCGACCGGCTTCGAAACGCGCACGCTCGGCCAAGCCGTTGAGTAGGGCATTCGCTTCCGCCTCGGCGACCGCGTGCCGATTCTCGTCGGTGCCGTACGCGTTCCAGCCGCGGTGCGCGAAGAAGAGCGCGAAGGTCCCCGACCCGCAGTAAAGGTCGACGACTCGGCCGGGGCGCTCCAGAGCGGGCTCCATGAAATGGAATATCCGTCCAAGCACCTCGACGTTCACCTGGAAGAACGAACCTCCGGAGATGCGAAAGCGCAAACCGCCGACCGTCTCTTCGATCTCGCGCTCTCCGGCGAGCACGCGATACTCCCGGCCCAGAATCGCGTTGGCGCTGCTCAGGCCGTACGAGTTCCCGATACCCGCGAGGCCGGGCAGCTCGCGCAACATCGAGCGGGTGACGCCCGGATCGTCGGGCAATGCATCGCTGCTCGTGAGCGTCAGCACCGCCCGACCGCTCGAGCGCGCCGCGCGCGCGACGAAATGGCGAACCGCGCGCAGCATACCGCCGAGTCTCGACTCCGTGAACGACTCTACCAGCGC
>JBAPZS010000028.1:0-6753 GCA_049285355.1 Candidatus Cybelea sp.
GGCCACAAGGGGGCGCTGGGCGGGGCGCTACTCGCCTTCTCCTACGACGCGGCGCGCCCCGACGCGCGGCTTCGGGCAAGGGCGTCATCGGAGCCGGCGATGCCCGGTGCGTACGTCGCCATTCCGGCAACGTGGCTGATCTTCGACCATTTCACCGACCTGCTGACGATTTGGACGAGCGATGGCGATTCCGGCGACCTCGAACGGCGAATCGACGGATACATCGAGCGATTGCTCGCGGCGAAGCCGTCGTTTCCCCAGCCGCTTCGCGCAACCGGGACGATCTCGGCGTCAATGGACCGGCAGCGCTACCTCGAACTGGTCGCCTCGGTCAAACGGCGAATCTTCGAGGGCGATGTCTACCAGTTGCAGTTGGGGATTCGGTTCGGTGCCGCGCTCGAGGGCGATGCCTTCGATCTGTATCGCGCGCTGCGCCGGCACAATCCGTCACCGTACATGTTCTACGTGGATACCGGCTTCGGGCAGTTGCTCGGCGCCTCACCGGAGTTTCTCGTGCGCTTAGAAGGGCGCCGTGCGCGCTTGCGCCCGCTGGCCGGGACGCGCTCGCGCGGGCGGGACGACGAGGAGGACGTGCGGATCGCGGCGGAGCTGCTCACCAACGAAAAAGAGCGCGCCGAGCACGTGATGCTCGTCGATCTCGGTCGCAACGATCTCGGTTCGGTCTGCGAGTTCGGCAGCGTTAGCGTGGACGAACTGCTGCAAATCGAGCGCTACAGTCACGTGATGCACATCGTTTCCAACGTCACCGGCCGTTTGTGCGGCGACCGCGACGCGCTCGACCTCTTTCGCGCCGGCTTCCCTGCCGGCACCGTGACGGGGACGCCGAAGATGCGCGCGATGCAGCTCATCGACGACCTGGAGCCGGTGACGCGCGGTTTCTACGCGGGCAGCATCGGGCGTTGGTCCTTCGGGGGTGACTTCGACTCGTGCATTACCCTGCGAAGCATCCACGTGCACAAGCGTCACGCCTGGTGGCAAGCCTCGGCAGGCATCGTCGCCGACTCCGAACCGGTTGCCGAATACGAAGAGGTGCTGCACAAGACGCATATCGCGCGCGCGGTGCTGGGAGTGTCGCCGTGACGCATAGGGTCCTTTTCATCGACAACTTCGACAGCTTCAGCTATAACGTCGTGCATCTACTCGCGTCGCGCGGAGTCGTACCCGACGTCATACTCAACGACGATGCGCGGCTCCAACCTGCGGTTCTCGGCGGTTACGAGGCGCTCGTCGTCGGACCGGGGCCGGGGCGCCCCGGGCACGCGCCGCAGATGCTTGCGGTCCTGCGCGCGGCGATCGAGCGAGGGATGCCGGTCTTGGGCGTCTGTTTGGGTCTTCAAGCGATCGGCGAGGTACTCGGCGCGAGCGTGACGCATGCGCCGCGTCAGATGCATGGCAAGACCTCGCGGATCGAACACGACGGCAGCGGAGTATTCGCCGGAACGCCGTCGCCGCTCACGGCGACGCGCTACCACTCCCTTTGCCTCGATCCGGCGACGATCCCGAGCGTGTTGCGCGTAAACGCGCGCAGCGAGGAGGGCGTCGTGCAGGGCATCGTGCACCGCGAACGGCCGGTTCACGGCGTGCAGTTTCATCCGGAGTCGGTGCTCAGCGAACACGGCGAACGCATCGTCGCAAATTTTCTCAGATGACGGAGTTCGCGCCGATGCTGCGCCGCGTGCTCGCCGGCGAGGATCTCTCCGCCGACGAGGCAGCGAATTTCGTGGGCGAGATAATGGATGCGAGCTATACGGCCGTGCAATCGGCCGCGTTGCTTACCGCGCTCGCGTATAAAGGGGAGAGCGTCGACGAGATCGTCGGCGCCGCGCGCGCGATGCGCGAACGCAGCCTGCACGTCGAGCATGGGCTGCCGATGGTCGTCGACGTCGTTGGGACGGGCGGCGATCATGCCAACACCATCAACATCTCGACCATGGCGGCGCTCGTCGTTGCGGCGGCCGGCGTTCCGGTCGCCAAACACGGCAACCGCGCCGCTTCCAGCGCCTGCGGCAGCGCCGACGTGCTCGAATCGGCGGGCTTTCCCATCGAGGTCTCACCCGAGCGCGCCGCCGTGATGTTACGCGATTCGGGATTTACCTTTATGTTTGCGCCGCACTACCATCCGGCGATGCGCAACGTCGCCGTCGTGCGCCGCGAGCTCGGCGTGCGTACGATTTTTAACCTGCTCGGCCCGCTGACGAATCCGGCGCGAGCAACCCACCAAGTCGTCGGCGTCGCGCGCGAGGAGCTCGTGGAGCGCGTCGGACCCGCGCTGCGCGCGCTTGGCGTGAGGCGCGGCGCGGTCGTGCACGGCGGCAGCGGCATCGACGAAGTCGCCGGCGATGTGCCGACGCTTATCTACTCGTTCGACGAAGATGGCGCGCGACTGTGGCGGTTGCAGCCCGCCGATTTCGGTATCCCGGCGGACTTGAGCACGCCGGTGGGTGGTTCCGTCGGCATCTGCCGCGATGCCTTCGTCGAGATCTTGCACGGCGCGCGCACGGCCGCCGCCGACGTCGTTGCCCTCAACGCGGCGCTCGTGCTCTCCGTAGCCGGCATCGAGAGCGAGCTCACCGCAGCCTTCGAACGCGCGCGGGGACTGCTGCGCAGCGGAGCCGCATGGCGAACTTTCGAGCGTGCTCGAGAGGTGGGCAAGCGTGGCTGACGCCTGGATTAAGTTTTGCGGTTGCACCTCGCTGTTCGACGCCATGCTGGCACGCGACGCGGGCGCCGATGCCTTCGGGATGATCTTCGCACCCTCGCCAAGGCGCATCGCGTCCGAGGCGGCCCAAGAGATTGCGCGCCGCGCACCCGGAAGCATCGCGCCGGTGGCGGTCTTCGTCAATCCGCAACCCGCCGATGTCGACGCCGCGCTCGAGCTCTTCCCGAATGCGCTGCTGCAGTTCTCGGGCGACGAGACGCCGGAGTTCGTCGGACGCTACGGCGAACGCGCGATCAAGGCGATTCACATCGACGATCGTTCCGCGCGGATCGAAGAGCGCTGCGAGCGCTATCCTCAGGCATTGCTGCTCTTCGATGCGCGCCAAGACGGAATGGCCGGCGGTACGGGCCGCACCTTCGATTGGAGTCAGGCCGCGCCGATCGCCGCGAAACGGCGCCTCGTCGTTGCGGGCGGATTGCGGTCCGACAACGTCGGAGAATGCGTCGAGCGCGTGCGTCCGTTCGGCGTCGACGTGCGCACGGGAATCGAGACCGACGGGCGCAAGGATCCTCAAAAGATGCAGGCTTTCGTGCGCGCAGTGCGTGAGGCGCGGTGAAGCCGGACGCGCGGGGCTACTTCGGCGACTTCGGCGGCCGCTACGTCCCCGAGGTCTTGATCGCCGCGCTCGACGAGCTGGAGCGCGCGATGGCGGAGGCCTTGAACGATCCCGCCTTCTGGAGCGAGTACGAAGCGGTGTTGCGCGATTTCGTAGGCCGCCCGTCGCCGCTCTATCGCTGCGAGCGATATGCGAGCGACGTCTCTCCCGCCCCGTTGCTGATGAAGCGCGAAGATACCAATCATACCGGTGCGCATAAGATCAACAACACCGTCGGCCAGGCGTTGCTCGCACTGCGCATGGGTAAGCGGCGGCTGCTCGCAGAGACCGGTGCCGGGCAACACGGCGTCGCGACGGCGACGGTCGGCGCAAAGTTCGGCTTGCCGGTGGACGTGTACATGGGAGCGCGCGACATCGAGCGTCAGGCGCTCAACGTCGAAGTGATGCGCCTGCTCGGCGCGGAGGTGCACGCGGTGACGAGCGGCACCCAGACGCTCAAGGATGCGACCAACGAAGCCTTTCGCGTTTGGGCCGAACGCGTGGCGGACACGTTCTACGTCATCGGCAGCGTCGTCGGGGCGCACCCGTATCCGTATTTGGTGCGCGAGTTCCAAAAGATCATCGGCATCGAGGCGCGCCGCCAGCTGCTGGAACGCTTTGGACGTCTGCCCAGCGACGTCGTTGCCTGTGTTGGCGGCGGCAGCAACGCGATGGGCATCTTCGCCGGCTTCGTCGACGACCTTGAAGTTAGACTCTGGGGCGTTGAGGCGGGCGGTGAAGGGCCGGCCGGCCACAAGCACGCCGCCTCGCTAAACGCCGGGAGCGTCGGCGTGCTGCACGGCTCGCGTTCGTATCTGCTGCAGACGGCGGAGGGTCAGGTGCGCGAGACGCATTCGATCAGCGCCGGACTCGACTATCCGGGCGTCGGCCCGGAGCACGCCTTCCTCAAAGAGAGCGGTCGCGCAACCTACGTGCAGATCACCGATGACGAAGCGGTCGAGGCCTTTCACGCGTTCGCGCGTTGCGAAGGGATCGTTCCGGCCCTCGAGAGCGCGCATGCGATCGCATTTGCCCGCAAGCTGGCCGGCCGGCGTAGCGCAGAGGATTTGATTCTCGTCAATCTCAGCGGCCGGGGCGATAAAGACATCGGACGATGTTAGTGACACTAGCGCGCGCCTTCGAACGCGCAGGGCGCGAGAACCGTCTCGCCTTCATCCCCTACGTGATGGCGGGCGATCCGGATATCGCGACGACCGAAGCGATCGTAGCGGCGTTGAGCGCGGCCGGTGCCGACGCGATCGAGCTCGGCGTTCCCTACAGCGACCCGCTCGCCGACGGGCCGACGATTGCGGCGGCCGGTCAACGCGCGCTCGCCGCTGGAACCGATCTCTCCGCGGTGCTTGCGGTGGCGAAGCGCACTCGCGAGCGCGCGCCGGTCGTGCTCTTTACCTACTACAATCCCGTCTATCAGTTCGGCGTGCGGCGTTTCGCGCAAGAGTTAGCGGCCGCCGGAGCCGCGGGCGCAATCGTTCCCGACGTCGCGCTGGAGGAGAGTGTGGAGCTGCGCGCGGCCCTCGCCGAAGCCGGCCTGGCGATGCCCTTGCTTGTAGCGCCGTCGACGCCGCCGGGACGAGCCGCGCGCATCGCCGATGCGGCCACCGGCTTTCTTTACGTCGTCTCGCGGCTCGGCGTCACTGGCGCGGGCAGTGCGCCCGATTTCGGACCGTTGCGCCGCCAGCTCGCCTCGTTGCGCGAGATGACGCGCAAACCGCTCGGCGTCGGCTTCGGACTAAGCCGTCCCGAAGACGTGCGCAAGGTAGCGCCGCTCGCCGATGCAGTCGTGCTCGGCAGCGCGCTGATCGACGCCTATGCCGGCGCTCGCGGCGAGGAAGCCGCGCATCGGGTGCGCGACTTCGTCGACCCGCTTATCGGCGCGCTCTCGAACTAGACGCCGCACTTACGCTTTCGGGAACTGACGAAGGCCGATGACCGTTCCATCGAGATCCTTGACGGTCGCCACCAAGAGTCCGTTGGCGACGTCGGTGACGTCCTGACCCTTCTCTGCTCCGGCCGCGAGCAAGCTCGCCAGCGCCTCGTTGATATCGCTTACCGTCACGTAGGCGAGCGCTCCCGAAAGGCCACCTTGCCCCTTAGGGACGAGCCCGATCTCCACATCCCCGACTCTGAAGCCGACGTAGTACCCGCTCTCGGCGTACGGCTGCGTACCGAGCAGGGTTGTGAAGAATTTCGTTGTCTTTGGTACGTCCGAGGCGGGGAAGACGATGAGACCAACCGAGTTCATTTCGTGCTCCTCTTTTGGGAAGGTTTTGCGAAGGTGACGAAATCCGGCGGCCGGATGTGACAGCGGTCAGAGTCCAAGGAGTTGGCGCACGCGATCCGGGCGTGAGATGACGTAGATCTCGCTAATCCGTTCGCCGGCAATGACGAATCCCAGCACCGATAGCGGCTCACCGTTGGGAAGCCACGACACGATGCCCGGCGATCCGTTGACGATCACCGGCTCGATGTTTTGGACGACCTTGGAGAACCCGACCGCCTGTGCGGCGACCGTCTGCGCGCCACGAATGCCCTTCGCGGCCGGTTCGCGATCGGCGCGCAGCAGTACGTCGGGATCGAGCACCGCCACGAGTGCCTCGAAGTCGCCTTCACGAGCTGCCGCAACGAACGCGTCGACCACCGCACGGCGTTGCGCGAATCCGGCGTTGGGCGGCGTCGCTCCCTGCACTCGACGGCGTGCACGGCTCGCGAGCTGACGGGTGGCGACGGGCGACCGGCCGACGATAGATGCGATCTCCTCGAAGGGCATCGCAAACATGTCGTGCAGGACGAAGGCAAGCCGTTCCGAGGGCGTGAGACTGTCGAGAACGACGAGGAGTGCCAGGCCCACCGAATCCGCGGTTAGCACTTCGTCTTCGGGACTCTCCGAGCGGACCACGATGAAATCCGGAATTTCCGGCTCCAGCGGTTCCTCGCGCTTGGAGCGCCGAGCGCGCAGCATATCGACGCTGATCCTCGCCACGACCGTTGTGAGCCAGCCTCCGAGATTCTCGATGCCGGGGTTCTCTCGCCGGCTGACCCGCAGCCACGCCTCCTGCACCGCGTCATCCGCATCGTCGAGCGATCCGAGCATGCGATAGGCGACGCGTCTCAGGTGTGCCCGGTTCTCTTCAAATTGTTCCGCCAACCAATCCGCCATCGCTATTAATCCGCGACCGGAAGCGCATCGCCGAGCGCCTCGATTACGTCGCCGGCGACAACCCCGACGCGGCGGCGCTGGGCGGCGAGGCGCCCGGCTAAGCCGTGCCAATAAGCGCCGGCGCGCGCCGCGTCAAACGGCGAGAGCCCCTGCGCGAGCAGGGTCGCGATGATGCCCGTGAGCACGTCGCCCGTACCCGCCGTCGCGAGCGCGCTGGTGCCGGTCGCGTTGATGTTGACC
>JBAPZS010000029.1:0-1555 GCA_049285355.1 Candidatus Cybelea sp.
GGTCCGCCTTGACCGCCTTGAGATCGAGACTCTTGAACTCAGCCGCGTAGTTGAAGTCGCTGCCCATCGGACTGGCAAGCGCAGATGGCTGGTGCAGCACCGAGACGTCCAACAGCTCGGGGAACCAATCGATGTTCACTCGCGGGCGAAGCGGTACGTGCTTTACGGGACAACCGCGGTCGGCTTCAGACAGTTCGGCAATCGTGTTTTCCATCTCGCGCTACTTCTCCAATTCGGGGGAAACGTTGGTGATGCCGGCGAACGGCCTGAGAGTGACATTCACTCTCACCCTGGCAGAATACTGCCGCGGATGGCCGCCGTCAACATGAAGTTGCCGAGGAACTACCAGCTCATTTACGACATCGTCGAGAAGAGTGGGCTCGGTTGCCACCTTACCCCTTCGGAGATCTTCGCGAAGGCGCATAGACGGCGGCCCGGCATCGGATTCTCAACCGTCTATCGCGGCCTCGAGCGCCTTCGCGATCTGGGTTTGGTATCCGAACTCTATCTGCCGGGCGTCGACGCCGCGGCCTACGAGCCGGCGGGCCCGCGGCACGCGCACTTTCGCTGCAGCAAGTGCGGCGAGATTGAAGATGTCGCCTACGCGATCGCGTCGCGCACGATCAAATCGCTCGCACTGCAGCATGGCTTCAAGATCGAGAGCGAGCGTGTGACGTTCGAAGGCCGCTGCGCAACCTGCAGCACGTCCCGAACTAGCGCTTAGAGCGGGTCTCGCGAGTCCACGCATCCATTCCGCCTGCGAGGTTTACCGCGCGGTCGTAGCCGAGCGCGTTAAGCCGCTCGGTGACGTAGGCGCTGCGGACGCCGAGATGGCAGATCACGACGATTTCTCGATCTCTCGGAAACTCGCCAAGTCGATGCTTCACCTCACGCATTGGAACGCTAACGGAACCTGCGATAACGCCATCCGCCAGCTCCTCCGGTTCGCGAACGTCTAACAAGAACGGCGCTGGGTCCTTATCGAGACGGTGCAAGAGTTCGCTGGTCGTTATTGACTTCATCGCCTTTACATAGGAAAAGGGCTCGCGGAGCTTCGCAGCACCATTGAGGCGCTGCGAGCCGCGAACCCTTTCGCCGGCCGCCCTACTTTTGAGTGGCGTTGACCAGAATCTCGGGATGAAAGCCCGTCCAGCACGGGGTGTCGAGGATCAGGCCGGAGCCCGAGCCCGAGCAGTAGAACGAGGGGTTGCCGAAGTTCACGAACACGCCGTTCGGATCGACGTTGCTGCCGACGAAACCGCCGTCGCCGTCCGCCGAAACGTTGAGCGAGTCGTATCCGCAGCCGCCCGATGACGTGAAGCACGGCGCGTTCTGGCCGATCGGATTGTATCCCGCGTCACTGGTGTTATACGCGACCGTGACGACCGCTTCGGCCGGAAGCGCGATCTTTTCCGGATTGAACTTGAACCAGATCACGTCGGACAGTCCATTATCGCATAGCTTGTCGATCTTGCCGACGAACATGCCCACATTTTGGCCGGTGCAATGCACGTCGTCCTTCGACGGGCGATACGGAATCTTGTACGTATTCGTT
>JBAPZS010000030.1:0-7133 GCA_049285355.1 Candidatus Cybelea sp.
AAGTTCGACTACGAAACGTATGGCGGCGCGCCGCTGCTGGGTTTGCGCGGAAACTGCATCGTGACGCACGGCCGCTCGAGCCGCAATGCGATCAAGCACGCCATCATCGCTGCCGCCGAAGAAGTTCGGCACGACGTCGTCGGCAAGATCAGCCAGCTCACCGCACCGCACCTCGCGGCGACCTAGTATGTCGCCGCCCTATTAGCCGGCGCCGGCATGCTCGGCGTCTACGTTCACCTGCCGTTTTGCGCGTATCTCTGTCCGTATTGCGATTTCGCAAAGTGGCCGCTGCGTGTCTCATCGGCGCAGCGCTACCTCAAGGCGCTCGAGGCGGAGATCGAGCGCGAGACGCCTACTCCGGCCGCGACGATGTACTTCGGCGGGGGAACACCGAACGCGTACGACGCCGAGACGATTGCGCGATTAGTCGCGCGACTCGCGGAGCGCTTCGATGCGCCGGCAGAGCGCTCGGTCGAGATCAATCCGGAGCTGGTACGCGCCGGCGATTTCGTACGCTATCGGCGAGCCGGGATAAACCGGCTCTCGATCGGGGTGCAGTCCTTCGAGCGCGGCGAACTTCGCACGCTTGGACGCAAGCACACGGACGAGCAGGTCCGCAACGCCGTGGCCTCAGCGCGCGCCGCCGGGATCGCTTCCGTCTCGCTCGACTTGATGTTTGGCGTGCCGGGGCAGAGCCCGGCGAGCTGGGAACGCTCGCTGCGGGCCGCCGTGGCGCTCGACGTGGACCACATCTCAGCCTATGGTCTCACCGTCGAGGAGAATACGCCGTACGCCGCGTGGCATGCGCGCGAGCCCGAGGTTTTCTTTGACGACGAGCGCGAGGCCGAGCTCTACGCGCTCGCCATCGACTTGCTGCAAACCGCGGGGTACGCGCAGTACGAAGTCAGCAACTTCGCGCGGCCCGGGCATGAGTGCGCCCACAATATGAACTACTGGGCTAACGGCGAGTATCGCGGTTTCGGCGTCGGCGCGGCATCGTACCGTGACGGCGTTCGCTCCGTGCACACTCGCTCGCTCGAGGCATACGTTGCGGCGGCGCTCGAGGGGCGGCCGATGCCCGCAGAGGCCGAGCGTCTGGAGGGACGCCGGCGCGTGGGAGAGGCGCTGATGCTTGCGTTGCGGACCGTGCAAGGGGTTCGCCTGAGCGAGTTCAAAGAGCGGTACGGAATCGACGTGATCGAAGATTACGATTCGGTCGTCACCCAACTCGCGCGCACGGGATTGCTCGAGCGAACTTCGGACGCGCTGCGCTTAACGCGACGAGGCCGATTTCTTGCCAACGACGTTTGCGGAGCTTTCATAACATTCGAGTAACCGGAAACAATCTATCCGAGACGGTACTGCGCGTCGGTTTCATCATCGTCTTCGGCGTGACGGGCTTCCTTTTGGGCCGAGAGGCATACTTTAGCCTGTTTTCGCCGCACTTCGCCAGCGAGGCGCTGCAGCTCACCTTCTTGATTCTCGCTCCGGTCGCCGGCGCGTTCGTTGGAGCGCTGCTCGCACCGCCGGCGCAGGCGCTGTTCGAGGGTCAGTTGCGCGTGGCCGAGGGTGCAATCGAACGGCTCACGCCGGCTGAGATTGCGGGAGGTGCCGTCGGACTAATCGTCGGCCTCTTGATCGCCTTCTTGATCAAGGGGATCGTCTTCGAGCTGATCTCCGACGTCGGTAGGGCCGGCACGTACATCGCCATCGTGCTCTACCTCATTTTGGCGATCTTCTGCGCCTATCTCGGCGCGCGGATCGGCGCCAAGACGCGGATCGTTCCGGTACCGCGGGGCGTCGCCGGTAACGCGTTGGGCGCCGTCGCAAAGATCGTCGACACTTCCACGATCGTAGATGGTCGAATCGTTGAAATCGTGGAGAGCGGTTTTCTCGACGGTCCGCTAATCGTGCCGCGCTTCGTTTTGCGGGAACTGCAGACCATTGCCGATTCCGTCGATCCGCTCAAGCGGACCCGTGGCCGCCGCGGTTTCGACGTGCTCAGCCGTCTGCAGGAGCTGACGGGCTTCGAGATCAGCGAGTTGGACTACGGCGATATGGCACTCGGTGAGGTGGACGCCCGGCTCGTTCGATTGGCGCAAGAGCTCGGCGCCAAGCTCATCACCAACGATTACAACCTCAATCGTGTCGCGCATGTCGAGGGCGTTGCGGTGCTCAACGTCAACGAGTTAGCCAACGCCGTTAAGCCGGTCGTGCTGCCCGGCGAAGAGTTGCACGTCGCCGTGATACGGGAAGGGAAAGAGGGGCACCAAGGCATCGGATATCTGGAGGATGGAACGATGATCGTCGTCGAGCACGGGCGACGCTTGATCGGCGAAGAGATCGACGTCATCGTAACGAGCGTGCTGCAGACGGTTGCCGGCCGAATGATCTTCGCTCGCCCGAAGCGGGAAGGCCTTGCGTCGTGAGGTGGGCGGCCGTCATCGTCGCCGCGGGGCGCGGAATGCGCCTCGGGCGTCCCAAGCAGTTTATCGAGCTGACGGGGCTGCCGATGGTCGGGTGGTCGATCCGAACCTTCGCGATGATGCCCGAGGTTGCCGAGCTCGTCATCGCAACCGAGCCTGAGTCGATCGAGCCGATGCGCACGCTCGTCAAGCGGCTCGCGCCGAACGTTCCGCAACGCGTGGTGCGCGGAGGGCGACGCCGGCAAGACAGCGCGCGCGAAGGCATCAACGCCGTGAGCGATCGCTGCGACGCCGCACTCATTCACGACGGAGCGCGGCCGCTGGTGACCGTCGCGGACGTTCGCGCCGGAATGCATGAGGTCGGCCCCGGGCGGGCGGCACTTCTGGCCGAGCCGGTCGTGGACACGATAAAGTTAGTCGATCCGCAATCGCGAGTCGTCGGCGCGACGCTCGACCGCGATCGGCTGTGGGCGGCGCAGACGCCGCAGTTTGCGATACTCGCGGATCTGCGAGCGGCGCACGCGCTCGGCGAGCGAGAGGCTGCGGCTGTGACCGACGATGCGGAGTTGCTCGAGCGCGCGGGAATCGTTGTGATCGCCGTCGCGTCCACGAGCGAGAACTTCAAAGTAACGCTGCCGGCCGATGTCGCGCGGGCCGAGGCCATCTTAAGCGCGCGGTCGCAAGCGACCGCCGTAAGCTGATGCGCGTCGGTCATGGCTTCGATGCCCATCCGCTCGTCGAGGGACGGCGGCTCGTGTTGGGCGGCGTGCACGTTCCATTCGATTGCGGCGCGTTGGGACACTCCGACGCCGACGTTCTCGCCCACGCGCTCGCCGATGCAATACTCGGAGCCGCCGGGCTGAGCGATCTCGGGTCACGCTTTCCCGCGAACGATCCGCGTTGGAAGGATGCCGACTCGATGGAACTGCTCGCGCAATGCGCGGCGGCCGTAGGCGACGCCGGATTCACGATTGCCAACGTGGATGCAACGATCGTCGTGGATCGGCCCAAGCTCGCGCCCTTTATCGAAACGATGCGCGAGAACGTTGCGTTTCGATTGGGAATCGAGCCAAACTGCGCCGGCGTGAAGGCCAAGAGCAGCGAGGGTCTCGGCTACACCGGCGACGGCACCGGCATCGCCGCCTATGCCGTCGCGCTGCTCCGCTAGTGTCACCGAGTCCGAATGGGGCGGGTTACACTGTTGGACATGGACGAGCCGGTTGAAACCATTCTCGCCGACCTGCGAGCCCCGATCGAGCGCGACCCCGCGGCGCGCGGTTGGCTTGACGTTGCGCTCTCCTATCCCGGCTTCCACGCGCTCGTCGCGCACCGTCTTATCCGGCCGCTGCATCTCGCAGGAATTCCGATCTTGCCGCGCTTTTTGGCCAACGTTGCGCGATTCTTCACCGGAATCGAGATTCACCCAGGCGCGCGGATCGGCAAAGGCGTCTTCATCGATCACGGCTCGGGCGTCGTTATCGGCGAGACCGCCGAGGTTGGCGACGGCTGCACGATCTACCAGGGCGTGACGCTGGGCGGAACCAGCCTGTCGCACGGAAAGCGGCATCCGACGCTTGGGCGAAACGTCACGGTCGGCGTCAACGCCAGCGTGCTCGGAGCCATCGTGCTCGGCGATAACGCGAAGGTCGGCGGTGGTTCGGTGGTCGTAAAAGACGTGCCCGCAAACGCCACCGTCGTCGGCGTGCCCGCCCGCATCGTCGCGCAAGACGGCCAACCGGTGCGCGTCGTCTCGGCGCGGCCGCAGGTCGAGATGCCCGACCCGACGACCGATGCCATCGTGCGGCTGCAGCGCCAGCTGCAGGCGCTCGAGCGGCGCTTGACCGAGCTCGAGCAGGGTGAGTCGTCCGGCGACGAGTCCTGGAGCTGGGTCATTTGAGGGTCCCTTAAAGAGCGGTGCGCTTAAAGCTCTACAACACTCGCACCCGTTCGGTCGAGGCGTTTGCGCCGTTGCGCGACGACGAGGTTCGCATCTATGTCTGCGGACTGACGCCGTCCGCTCAGGCGCATCTTGGGCATGCGCGATCGTTTCTTTTCTTCGACGTGCTGCGGCGCTATCTCGATCACCTCGGTTACCGCGTCACCTACGTGCAGAACGTCACCGACATCGACGATCGCAGCATCAATGAGGCCAAAGCGACCGGTGAAGACTACCACGCGATCGTCGATCGCTACTATGCCGAGTTCAAGGAGGCGATGCGCAAGCTCGGCATCCTCGAATACGACTACGAACCGTACGCGACGAGTTTTATCGAGCCGATCCAGCAGATGATTCGCGAGCTCATCGAAGAGGGACATGCCTACGTGGCGCGTGACGGCATCTACTATCGCGTGGCTACTTTCGAGAACTACGGCAAGCTTGCCAACCGGAACATCGCGGAGCTCGAAGCCGGCGTGCGTATCGAGGTGGACGAGCATAAGGAGGATCCGTTGGACTTCGCGCTCTGGAAGTTTGCGAAGCCCGGCGAGCCGCGCTGGCCGTTCGAGCCTTTCGGCGAAGGCCGTCCCGGCTGGCACATCGAGTGTTCGGCGATGGCTCGCGCGCTGCTCGACCCGTCCGGGATGGGTTTCGATATCCACGGCGGCGGCGCCGATCTGATCTTCCCGCATCACGAGAACGAGATCGCGCAGAGCGAGCCGCTGATGACGCAGCCGCCGATGGCCAACTTTTGGGTGCACGGCGGGCTGCTGCTCTTCGATAATCGCAAAATGTCGAAGTCGCTGGGGAACTTCGAGCCGCTCTCGGAGCTGGTTGGCCGCCACGATCCGCAGGCGATTCGCTGGCTCTTCTTACAGACCGGTTATCGCAAGGTAATGAACTTCACCGAAGACTCGATCGCGGCGGCGTCGCTCGGGCTCGCGCGCATCAAGGCGGCCTATCGCGCCTTGCAGCCGATCGCCGAGCATGCGGCGGTGCGGTCCACGCAACTCGATGAAGCGATGGAAGCGGCGCTGGGCGACGACATAAACACGGCGGCCGCGCTCGCCGTGCTCTTCGACTTCGCTGCAAAGCTGCCCGATCCGAACGCGGATCCTCATGCTGCGGCCGGTGCGTTAGAAGGGCTGCGCTATTGGTTGACCGTTCTCGGCGTCGCGCCGAATCCGGCGTGGCTCGAGGAGCCGGTCGCGGAGCTCCCGCCCGACTTCGTCGCACGTTTGCAGAGCGCGCTGGCGCGCGACATTGCGGGGCTCACGCCGGCCGAAGCCATCGAACGCGTAATTGGGTTGCGCGCCGAGGCGCGTCGCACGAAGGATTGGGCGGCTTCGGATCGTCTGCGCGACGCGCTCGCGCAGTGCGGCGTCGAGTTGCACGACACGAAAGAAGGTACGAGCTGGAACGTCATTCGCACCGCCACTCTTTGAATCGCCGCCTGGACTTCGACGATCTCATTTACGGAGTCCACGCGGTTGAAGAGGCGCTGATCGCCGGCGAGCAGTTGCGCTCGATCCACGTCGCGGCAGACCGTAAGAAGGACGCGCCGCTGCGACTGCTGCTGGCGCAGGCAAAAGAGCGCAACGTTCCGGTGCGCTTCGAGACGCGCGCGTTTTTCGAACGCATTCCCTTTAAGGCCCATCAAGGCGTCGTCGCGATCGCCCCGCCGTTCCCGTACCTCTCGCTCGGCGAGCTCATCGCGCGGCGGCGCTCCGAGGGCATGCCGCGCCTGATGGTTTTGCTCGATCATCTTACCGATCCGCACAATGTCGGCGCGATCGTTCGCACGGCCGAGGCGGCGGGGGCCGACGGTCTGATCCTACCGGAGCGCCGCTCGGCGGGGATCAACGCGACGGTTCGCAAGGCCGCGGCCGGGGCGGCAGCCTACCTGCCGATTGCCCAAGTCCCGAATATCGCCGGGGCCGTCCGGACGCTCAAGAAGGCCGGGCTCTGGGTCGTGGGGGCCGACACCTCGCCGGCCGCGGTCGGGCTGGCGAAGGCCGATCTCAACCGGGACCTGGCTCTGGTGATCGGGAGCGAAGGAACCGGGCTCTCGCAGCTGACCAAGCGGGAGTGCGACTTTCTCGTGAGGATCCCGTTACGGGGCAAGGTTGCCTCGCTCAACGCCTCGGTCGCCACAGGCATCCTGATCTTTGAGGCGTTGCGGCAGCGCGACTGCTCGCTCCGTCCTTGACGGGAGAGGGGGACCCTCCTATATACTAAGCCTCGACGTGCCGCGCCCGACGGGCTGCGGCCTGCGCATGCGGCACGCCTACTCACGAGGCAGACAAAAAATATGGCAATGACCCATCCCGTCTCGGACGGAGTGGAGTACCAGCAGCGGGTCGACGAGGACCTGGTGGCCATCGCGAAGACCGGTGACAATCTCGCGATGGAATATCTTCTCAACAAATATAAAAACTTCGTTCGTATTAAAGCGAAGAGCTATTTTCTCATTGGTGCCGACCGCGAGGATATCATCCAGGAAGGGATGATCGGCCTCTACAAAGCCGTGCGCGACTTCAAGGCCGATAAACTTTCGAGCTTTCGCGCCTTTGCCGAGCTTTGCATCACGCGTCAGATCATCACCGCGATCAAGACGGCAACCCGTCAGAAGCACATTCCGCTCAACCAGTACATCTCGCTGAACAAGCCGATCTACGATGAGGACAGCGAGCGCACGCTGCTCGACGTGATGGCATCGCAGAAGACCTCCGATCCGGAGGAGCTGGTCGTAACGCAGGAAGTCTCCGACG